>NZ_VRVF01000001.1:0-169577 GCF_008040045.1 Methylobacterium sp. WL8
GGGCGGGACATCGGCCGCGGGTTGTCGGAGCCGAGCTGCGGCGTGAACTTGATCAGCGGCTGGCAGATCCGCTTCAGCCCGCGCGGGTCGTGGCGGGCGAGGTCCACGTGGATGTGGTCGTAGTGGAACACGTTGGAGCCCGGCGCCAGCACGGTGGTGAAGCGCTGGCACGCGCCGAGGAAAACCTCGCGCAGGAAACCCTGCTCGGCTTCGGTGCCGCGCCAACCGCCCTTGACGGTGATGACGTAGCCGTCGGCGAGCTTGAACGACATCACGTCGATCGCGTTGCCGAAGGAGTGCTCGGAGAGCTTGGCGCCGACCTGGTTGTTCCTCCCGCGGCAGGCGTAGGAGCCGGCGTTGATCTCGGCGACCGGCTGCCCGAAATACAGGGCGGCGGCCGGCTGGATTGTGTCGGCGAGCCAGGCCTCGGCCTCGGCCAGCGCCGGGCAGCCGAGCGTCATCTTCTGCTTCAGGATCACGGCGCCGCCGCCCAGCCGCGTTACCCGGAACGGCTGGGTCATGCCGCAGGGGCCGGGTCCGTCGATCTCCTTGGCCGGCACGACGAACTCGGTCGGCTCGACCAGCTTCTTGGCCAGGCACACCTGTTCCGCCTGGTCGCGCCAGGCGTCGCGGCGCTCAAACTTGTTGATCGCACAGCCGGTGAGCCCCGCGCCGAACAGCGCAAGGGCGGAGAACGCGAGTACGCTACGCCACATGGTGCGGAGAATGCTCACGATCGCGTAAATGCGGTGCTAACGCTGCCGCCGTCGCGACGCGGGCCTTCGCATGGTAGGGCCTGCAAATGGCGGTCGCGTTCGTGCCATCGCGCATGAAACCTGCACGGGCTTGCGCGCCGCTGTCGCCGGCGCCGCCCCCGAACCGATAAGTCCAAGTCGCTCAAGTCAAGGACGCGTGATGCTCTCGTTGGTCGACCTGCGCCGCCGCATCGAAGCCGGCACCCTCACGCCCGAGGGCGCGATCCGGCTGTCGCAGGAGGCGATCCTCGCGCGCGATCCTGTGGTGCGCGCCACGGTGGTCACCGATCCCGCCCCCGCCGTCACCGATGCCGGACCGCTCGCCGGGATCGCGGTGGGCGTGAAGGACATCATCGACACCGCCGCGATGCCGACGCAGATGGGCTCGCCGATCTACGAGGGCTGGCAGCCGAAGACCGACGCCCCGATCGTGATGCGCCTGAAGGCCCTCGGCGCGGTGGTGCTGGCCAAGACCACGACCTCGCCCTTCGCCAGCGTCGACCCCACCGAGACCACGAATCCGCACGATCCCGGCCACACGCCCGGTGGCTCCTCGGCGGGCTCGGCCGCCGCGGTCGGGGCCGGGATGCTGCCGCTGGCGCTCGGCACGCAGACCGGCGGCTCGGTGATCCGCCCGGCAAGCTTCTGCGGCTGCGCCGCGATCAAGCCCTCGTTCCGGCTGCTGCCCACGGTCGGCGTCAAGACGTTCTCGTGGGCGCTCGACACGCTCGGCCTGTTCGGCGCCGGCGTCGGCGACGTCGCCCACGCGCTGGCCCTGATCGCCGCCCGCCCGGCAATCGACCTGGGCGGCACCCCGCCCGGCACGCCGCGGGTGATGGTCGTGACGCAGGACTTCGCCGAGGCTCCCGCGCCGGAGGCGAAAAGCGCGCTCGACCGGGCGCGGCAGGCCGCCGAGCGCGCGGGCGCGCTGGTGCGCGACTTCGCGTTGCCGCCGGAATTCGCGGCCGCGTTCGAGAGCCACGGGACGATCCAGGATTTCGAGGCGCGCCAGGCGCTTGCCTGGGAATACGCCCACCATCGCGACGCCTTGAGCCCGCGGCTCGGGCCGCAGCTCGACGCCGCGCAGGGGCTGGACGCCGCCGCCTACGACGACGCGCGCCGCAAGGCGCACCGGGCGCGGCGCCTCCTCAAGACGCTGTTCTCGGACTTCGACGCGATCCTGACCTATTCGGCCCCCGGCTTCGCCCCGCGGACGCTGGCCTCCACCGGTGACGCCCGCTTCAACCGCCTGTGGACGCTGATGGGCGTGCCCTGCGTGAACGTGCCGGTGCCGGGCGACGGCCTGCCGGTCGGCGTGCAGGTCATCGCGCGGTTCGGCGGCGACGGGCGCGCGCTCGCCGTCGCCGCGATGATCGAGGGCGCCCTGGAACGCTAGAGCATTTTCCGTGATCTCTGGATCACTGAAAATGCTCTAACCTGCTGTGTGGTCGCATTTTCTTCGCGCGAGCCGGCATCCACCTCGCTTGAAAATGCTTTAGCGCCTCAGACCGTGGCGTCCTCGCCGAGCGTGTCCTCGACGTAGAGCTGCTCCAGCAGCACCTTGATCACCGCCATCATCGGCAGGGCCAGCGCGATGCCCCACAGGCCGAAGATCACGCCGAGCACGAGCTGCCCGGCGAAGATCGTGGCCGGCGGGATGTCGAGGGCGCGCTTCTGGATGAACGGGGTGAGCCCGTAGCTCTCCAGGCACTGCACCGCCAGGTAGACGCCGAGCGCGCCGAGCAGCGCGTTCGTCCCCGAGGCGAGGCTCGCCAGAAGGATGATCACGCCGGCGAGCAGGGGCCCGACCGTCGGCACGAAGGCCAGCAGGCCCGCCTGCAGCCCGAGGATCAAGGAGCCGCCGATACCGAGGAAGCTGAGGCCGGCCCAGATGCAGACGAAGATCACCGCCATCGTGATCAGCTGGCCGAACAGCCAGTGCCGCAGGGTCTCTCCGGCGCCGTCGAGCACCTTGGCCCAGCGCCCGCGCTTCTTCGGCGGGATGAAGCGCAGCACCCCGTCGCGGTAGCTGCCCGGGTCGGCGGCGAAGGACAGGCCGAGGAACACGATCACCAGCACGTTGCCGAGCGCGCTGAACAACCCGACGAGCACCGTGGCCGCCGGGCCGAGGACATTGCCGGCATCCGACAGCAGCGAGCTGGGGCTCTTGATCGCACCGGAAGCGAGGCCGGCGAGCCCGCCGGACTTCTTGTCGTCGTCCTTCGGCGCGGGCTTCTCGTCCTTACCGGGGCCGTTCTGGCCCGTGCCGTTCTGCCCCTTGTCGTCCGAGCCGCCGCCCGGTTCGAGCATCGGCAGGTCGATCCCGTAGGAGGACAACCACCCGGTGACGGTGCCCGCCTGGCCCTTGATCGTCTGGCCGAGGTCGCGGCCCTGCTGCACCACCGTGGCGCCGCCGAACCCGATCAGGCCGATGGCCGCGGCCGCCACCGCGAGGCTGGCGATCGTCAGCCTCAGGCCGCGGGGCAGGGGCAGGAGGTGGCCGAGGCCGCGGGTGAGCCCGTCGAGGAACACCCCGAGCAGCACCCCGGCGAAGACCAGGAACAGGGTGCCCACCGACATCCAGGCCAGCGCCAGGAACGCCACGAACGACACCACGGCGATGCCGGATGCGGCGAGCGGCAGGGTTCCCCGCCACGGGCCCACGGGGCCGGCGAACGCTTCGGTCTTGGGCTCGGCCATGTCGTCTTTCGTAACTGATGCGAGGTCGGCGCTCACGAGCGCTTGTGCGGCGTCGCGGTCAACCCTCGGTCGTCGCGGCGTCACCGAGGATCGCGGCCCAGCGCGCGGCGGCCGCGTCGTCCGCCTCCGCCGCCTCGACCCAGCCGCCCTTCGTCCCGTCGATCAGGTGCTCGCGCTTCCAGAACGGGGCCCGGGTCTTCAGATAGTCCATCAGGAAGCTCGCCGCCTCGAAGGCCGCGACGCGGTGGCTCGACGCGGTGATCACCAGCACGATGCCGTCGCCCGGCGCCACGAGGCCGTAGCGGTGGATCACCCGGACCGCCTGCAGCGGCCAGCGCGCCTCGGCCGCCGCAGCCACCCGCCCGATCTCGGCCTCGGCCATGCCGGGATAATGCTCCAGCTCGAGCGCCTCGAGCCGTCCGCCCTCGTCGCGGCACAGCCCCGTGAAGGTGACGACCGCGCCGGCGCGGCCGGCGAGCCGCCCGTTCAGCGCGGCGATCTCGGCGGCCACGTCGAACGGCGCGGCCTGGATCGCGACGGTGGGCAGGGGCGCGGCGCTTGGTGCGGCGGAGGGCGGAGGAGCGGGCGACATCGGGTTCTCGGCGCGGCGCAGCGGGGTGACGGTGACGGTGGCGCGACGACGAAACACGCTTGCGCCTGACTCGGCCATCGCCTGCGCCTATATGGCATATCGGCTCGCCGCCAGAAGGCGTGGGCCGATCGGCCCCGAAGGACGAAGACGTGACGCCCGAACTGATCCTTCCCTATGACGGCGTCCTGCCGGAATTCATCAGCCGCCCGGTCTGGTGCGGGCGCGGCAGCACCGCCATCGGCGCCGTGCGCCTCGGCAGCCAGGCCTGGATCGGCGACGACGGCGTGATCCGCGCGGACGGGCAGCCGGTCACCCTCGGCGACCGGTTCTGGCTCGGGCACCGCTCCACCGTCCACATCGCCACCTTCACCCACGGCACCACCGTCGGCGACAGGGTCACGGTGGGGCGCAACAGCGTGGTGCACGCCTGCACGGTCGGCTCCGACGTGGTGATCGAGGACGACGTCGTGATCCTCGACGGGGCCAGCATCGGCGACGGCGCGGTGATCGAGGCCGGCGCGACGGTGTTTCCGCGGGCGCAGCTCGCCGGCGGCTTCGTCTACGCCGGCAGCCCGGCCAAGCCGCAGCGCCCGATCGACCGGGCCGAGATCGACGAGCGCGCCGAGCGCCTGCGCGAGGCCGCGGGCGACCCGGCGCCCGTCGCGGCCGGCGATCCGCCGGAGGTGGAGGACACGGTCTACGTCGCCAGCACGGCCCGCGTCCGCGGACGCGTCAGCCTCGGTGCCGGATCGAGCGTGCTGTTCTCCTGCGACCTCCACGCCGAGGTCGGGCCGATCCTCGTCGGCGCCGACACCAACATCCAGGACAACACCGTGATCCGCACCCGCGGGGAGGGCGTCGTCATCGGCCGCGACACCACCATCGGCCACAACGTCCGCATCGGCGACAGCCGCATCGGCGCCCGCTCGCTGATCGGCATCGGCGCCTCGGTCGCCCCAGGCACGGTCATCGCCGACGACGTCATGCTGGCGGCAGGGAGTACCACCGATCCCGGCCAGCTCCTCGAAGGCGGCTACCTCTGGGGCGGCCGCCCGGCCCGCATCCTCGCCCCGCTGGACGCCGAGAAGCGCGCGATGATGGTCCGGATCGTCGAGGGCTATTGCGAGCACGGACGGGAATACCGGAAGGCCGAAGCCGGCCGGGGGTAAGCGCGGGGCGCGCACGAACCCCGCCGCGGCCACCGATTGCCCGGCTTCGGTGCTGTCCAAGGTGCGCGCATCCCCTCGCCCCGCCTGCGGGGAGAGGGCTTTGCCGACCTCGTCGTCGGCGAAGCGAGGCCGCAGCCGAGGGTGAGGGGGCTTCGACGGGGAAGCCTCATCCGGCACCTTCCCCTCACCGCCGCGTCGGCTCCGCCTCCGCTTCCTGCAGGCGCGACGCGGTGCCTGCAGGCCTCTCCCCGCCCGCGGGGAGAGGGGGCGTCTCTTCCTTCAGATCAAGCCTGCGTCAATCCGCGAACGCCCTACCTCAATCCTCCAGCCCGATCAGCTGGAAGCTGGTGTGGAGGTCGTTCGACATCGGCACGTTGAGGCGCTCGCCGTTCGGCAGGCGCTTGAGGAACCAGCGCTCGTAGGTCCAGCGCAGCTCGCGGCTCTCGGCGAGGCGGCTGAAGGTGGCGGCGACCGCGCCGGCCATCTCCGGGTCGTCCTTGCGGAACATGATGCCGTAGGGCTCGAACGAGAGCTTGTCCGGCAGCACCGTGTACTTGGCGCCGTCGGTCCCGTCGTTGGCGATCAGGCCGTAGAGCAGGATGTCGTCGGTGGCGAAGGCGTCGGCCCGGCCGTCCTTGACCATGGCGTAGGATTCCGCGTGGTCCTTTCCGGTCAGGATCTCGGCCTGCAGCTTGAGCTTGGCCAGGATATCGCGCACGGCGCGCTCGTTGGTGGTGCCGGCCGTGACGACGACCTTCTTGCCGCCCAGCTCGCGATAGGACGCGATCGCCGAGGCCCGCGGCACCAGAAGCTTCGTCGCGCTGATGAACGTCACCGGCGAGAACGCCGCCGTGCGGCGGCGTTCGGCGTTGGCGGTGGTCGAGCCGCATTCGAGGTCGACCCTTCCCTCGGACACCGCCGCGAACCGCGTCTCGGAGGTCACCGGCTCGTAGCGGACCTTCAGGTCGGTGCGCCCGGTCTCGCGGCCGATCTCGTCGACGATCTCGCCGCAGAGGTCGATCGCGTAGCCGATCGGGCGCGGGCTGCCGTCGGCCCGCTTGCCCTCGACGAAGGAGAACGGGACCGAGCTGGTGCGGTAGCCGATCACCACCTCGCCCTTGGCGGCGATGGTCTTGAGCGAGCCGGTGAGCACGTCGACCGCCCCCGCCGGCCCGGGCGTCGCGATGAGCCCGACCGCTATCAGCCCCGCCGCCAACGCCGCGATCACCTTGCCTGACGCCATCGCGATACTCCTGGATACGGCAGGCAAAGCCCGGTCGGGACGGAGGCCTACTCGGCGGCGGCCACGGCGCCGACATGGTCGAGCCGCTGGTCGCTCGTGGTCAGCTGGCCCTCCCATTTCGCGACGGCGACGGTGGCGATGCTGTTGCCGAGCACGTTGGTCGCCGAGCGGCCCATGTCGAGGAACTGGTCGATGCCGATGATCAGCAGCAGCCCGGCCTCCGGGATGTTGAACTGCGTCAGCGTCGCCGAGATCACGACGAGCGAGGCGCGCGGCACGCCGGCCATGCCCTTCGATGTCACCATCAGCAGGAACAGCATCGTGAGCTGCTGCCCCCAGGTGAGCGGGATGTTGTACGCCTGCGCGATGAACATCACGGCGAAGGTGCAGTACATCATCGAGCCGTCGAGGTTGAACGAGTAGCCCATCGGCAGCACGAACGAGGTGATGCGGTTGGGCACGCCGAACTGCTCGAGGTTCGTGAGCATCTTCGGGTAGGCCGCCTCGCTCGATGCGGTCGAGAAGGCGAGCACGAACGGCTCCTTGATCAGGTTGAACAGCCGTTTGATCCCGGCTCCCCCGAGCATCAGGAAGCCGACGCCCATCAGCAGGCCCCAGAGCACGCCGAGGCCGATGTAGAACTCGACCAGGAACTTGCCGTAGGTGACGAGCACGCCGATGCCCTGCGTGGTGATCGTCGCCGCGATCGCCGCGAACACCGCGACGGGCGCGAACAGCATCACGTAGCCGGTGACCTTGAGCATCACGTCGGCCACGCCCTCGATGCCCTTGGCCAGGAAGTGGCCCTTCTCGCCGAGCGCCGCGAGCGCCACGCCGAAGAAGATCGAGAACACGACGATCTGCAGGATTTCGTTGTTGGCCATCGCCTCGACCGCGCTCTTGGGCACGAGGTGGGTGACGAACTCCTTCAGCGACAGCGAGGCGGCCTTCAGACCGGTGCCGGCGCCGACGTCGGGCAGCGGCAGGTTCAGGTTGTGGCCGGGCTGCATGATGTTGACGAGGACGAGGCCCAGCATCAGCGAGCAGAACGAGGCGCCGACGAACCACAGCAGCGCCTTGCCGCCGACGCGACCGACCGAGGCCGTATCCCCGAGATGCGCGATGCCGACGACGAGCGTCGAGAACACCAGTGGCGCGATGATCATCTTGATCAGCCGCAGGAAGATGTCGCTGATCAGCGCGATGTAGCCGGCGATCTCCTTGGAGGTCTGCGGATCGGGCCAGGTGATGCTACAGAGATAGCCGACCGCGATGCCCAGTAGCATGCCCACGAAGATCATGGTCGTCAGCCGCGAACCTGTCATCGGGAACTCCTGGGCGAATGCGAGCCGGCGCACGACTGTCCGTTAAGAGAATGTGAAGCAGGAAGCGCGCCATGCGCAAGCGGCTGCGCAGCTTTAATCCCGTCGTTTCAGACCTTTTGTTTTTTGCCGGGATCGGATGATCCGGCGTGGCATTCTCGTCGCGCCGCGGGCTATGCTTGGCCGCGGTCCCGCTGAAACTGCAGTCGCCGCGCCTTGTGGCCGCCGAGCCACAGGTGCGGTACGGGACTTGCCATGAATACGGGACTTGCCATGAATGCGGGACTTGCCCTCAAGGCACGGCGCGCAGACGGAGAGACGGGCACACGATGGATGTCTTCGTACAGCAGTTGATCAACGGGCTGACGCTCGGGTCGATCTACGGCCTGATCGCGATCGGATACACGATGGTGTTCGGCATCATCGGCATGGTCAACTTCGCCCACGGCGACGTCTTCATGGTCTCAAGCTTCATCGCCTTGATCGGCTTCCTGATCCTCACCACCTGGCTCGGCGTCTCGTCGATCGCGCTGGCCTTCCTGATCGTGCTCGTGGTCTCGATGGTGCTCACCGCGCTCTGGGGCTGGGCGATCGAGCGGGTGGCCTATCGTCCCCTGCGCGGCTCCTTCCGGCTGGCGCCGCTGATCTCGGCGATCGGCGTCTCGATCTTCCTCTCGAACTTCGTCCAGGTGGCGCAGGGCGCGCGCAACAAGCCGCTTCCGCCGATGCTGTCGGGCGGGATCACCCTGTTCGAGACCGACGGCTTCCAGGTGTTCCTGTCCTACAAGCAGTGCCTGATCATGGCGGTGACCGCGGTGCTGCTCACCGGCTTCTGGTACCTCGTCCAGCGCACGCCCTTCGGCCGGGCGCAGCGCGCCTGCGAGCAGGACCGCAAGATGGCCGCGCTGCTCGGCATCGACGTCGACCGCACGATCTCGCTCACCTTCGTGCTCGGCGCCGCGCTCGCCGCCGTCGCCGGCGTCCTGTACCTGATGTATTACGGCGTGGTCTCGTTCTCGGACGGTTTCGTGCCGGGGGTGAAGGCGTTCACCGCGGCGGTTCTGGGCGGCATCGGCTCGCTGCCGGGCGCGGTGCTCGGCGGCCTGATCATCGGCCTGATCGAGACGTTCTGGTCGGCCTACTTCTCGATCGAGTACAAGGACGTCGCCGCCTTCTCGATCCTCGCCGTGGTGCTCATCTTCATGCCGTCGGGGATCCTCGGCCGCGCCGAGGTCGAGAAGGTTTGATGGCCGCCGCCACACGCGGGGCCGTCGGCCTCCCCGGCATCCTCAAGGACGCCGCCTTCTACGCGCTCGGCACCTTCGCGCTGTGCGTGCCGGTGGTCGCCTTCCGGACCGATGCCGGCCCGACCGGCGGCCTCGAGCTGACGCCGCGCTGGGGCCTCGTCCTCGCGCTCTGCGCCGCGATCTTCCTGGCCCGCCTCGCGCAGCGCCTGATCCTGATGCGCCGCGACGCCCGCCGGGCGCTCACCCCGGCGCGTTCGCAGGCAACGGAGGCGGTCGGCGCCACCCCGAATGCCGGGCAGCGCGTCTCGATGCTGGCACTGTGGCTGTTCATCGGCATCGCGCTGACGCTCCCCGTCGTCGCGGCGCTCGCCAGCGGCAGCCTCGGGGAGGGGCGCTACTGGATCGACCTCGGCATCCTGATCCTCACCTACGTGATGCTCGGCTGGGGCCTCAACATCGTCGTCGGCCTCGCGGGCCTGCTCGACCTCGGCTACGTCGCGTTCTACGCGGTCGGCGCCTATTCCTACGCACTCCTGTCCACAACCTTCGGCCTGTCGTTCTGGGTCTGCCTTCCGCTCGCCGGCCTGTTCGCCGCCCTGTGGGGCATGCTGCTCGGCTTTCCCGTGCTGCGGTTGCGCGGCGACTACCTCGCCATCGTCACGCTGGCCTTCGGCGAGATCATCCGCCTCGTGCTGATCAACTGGGTCGACGTCACCGGCGGCGGCGCCGGCATCTCGTCGATCCCGCGCGCGACCTTCTTCGGCATCCCCTTCACCGCGGGCGAGGACGGGTTCGCGGCCCGCTTCGGGCTGACCTTCGACTCGATGCACCGGGTCGTGTTCCTGTACTACCTGATCCTGGCGCTCGCCCTGATCACCAACGTCGTGACGCTGCGGCTGCGACGGCTGCCGATCGGCCGCGCCTGGGAGGCGTTGCGCGAGGACGAGATCGCCTGCCGCTCCCTCGGCATCAACACCACCACGACGAAGCTCACGGCCTTCGCCCTCGGGGCGGCCTTCGGCGGGTTCGCCGGCTCGTTCTTCGCCGTGCGCCAGGGCTTCATCAGCCCCGAGAGCTTCAACTTCCTCGAGAGCGCGATCATCCTGGCGATCGTGGTGCTCGGCGGCATGGGCAGCCAGGTCGGCGTCGCGATCGCGGCGGTGGCCATGGTCGGCGGCCCCGAGATGCTGCGCAACCTCGGGTTCCTGAAGGCGGTGTTCGGCCAAGGCTTCGATCCGAACGAGTACCGCCTGCTGCTGTTCGGCCTCGCCATGGTGGCGATGATGGTCTGGCGCCCGCGCGGGCTGATCTCGGAGCGAACGCCCTCGGTGGCGCTCGGCGAGCGCCGCGCGATCTCGGGCGCCCACGTCAGCGAGGGCCACGGTTGATGACGCGGCCTTCCCCCGACGCCGAGGCGGTGCTCACCGTCGACCACCTCACCATGCGCTTCGGCGGGCTCGTCGCCGTCGGCGACCTGTCCTTCAAGGCCCGGCGCGGCGACATCACCGCGCTGATCGGCCCGAACGGCGCCGGCAAGACCACGGTCTTCAACTGCATCACCGGCTTCTACAAGCCGACCGAGGGCAAGCTGACGCTGGCCCACGCCGACGGATCGAAGCACCTGCTCGAACGTCTGCCGAACCATGCCGTCAACCGGATCGGCCGGGTGGCGCGCACCTTCCAGAACATCCGCCTGTTCCAGGGCATGACGGTGCTGGAGAACCTTCTCGTCGCCCAGCACGCCCCGCTGATGCGGGCGTCCGGCATGACCGTGCTCGGACTCCTCGGCCTCCCGGTCTACCGCCGGGCGGAGGCCGCGGCGATCGAGCGGGCCAAGGACTGGCTCGGCCGCATCGACCTGATCGACCGGGCCGACGACCCGGCCGGCGACCTGCCCTACGGCGCCCAGCGCCGCCTGGAGATCGCCCGGGCGATGTGCACCGAGCCGGTTCTGCTCTGCCTCGACGAGCCCGCCGCCGGCCTGAACCCGCGCGAATCGGGCGAGCTCAACGCGCTGCTGCGCCACATCCGCGACGCGCACGACACCTCGGTGCTGCTGATCGAGCACGACATGTCGGTGGTGATGGAGATCTCCGACCACGTCGTGGTGCTCGATTACGGCGTGAAGATCGCCGACGGCACGCCCGGCGAAGTCCGCGCCGACCCGCGGGTGATCGCCGCCTATCTCGGCGTCGAGGACGAGGAGGTCGAGGCCGTCGAGGCCGAGGTCGGCCTCACCGTGACCCATCTGGAGGTCGAGGCTTGAGCGTCGCCGGCATCAACGTCCTCGTCGAGGAGACCCGGGCGCTCGCCGCCGAGAAGGCCGGGGTCCGCAAGACCCTGCTCTCGGTGCGCGGGGTCTCGACCTATTACGGCAGCGTCGCGGCTCTGCGCGGCGTCGACCTCGACGTCACCGAGGGCGAGATCGTCACGCTGATCGGCGCCAACGGCGCCGGCAAGTCGACCCTGATGATGACGATCTTCGGGGCGCCGCAGGCCCGCGAGGGCACGATCACCTACGACGGGCGCGAAATCACCCGCCTGCCGACCCACGAGATCGCCCGCCTCGCGATCGCGCAGTCGCCGGAGGGCCGCCGGGTCTTCCCGCGCATGAGCGTGCACGAGAACCTGCAGATGGGTGCCGCGCTCCACAACGGGCAGTACTTCGCGCAGGACCTCGAGCGCGTCTGCGCCCTGTTCCCGCGGCTGAAGGAGCGCCTGACCCAGCGCGCCGGCACCATGTCGGGCGGCGAGCAGCAGATGCTGGCCATCGCCCGCGCCCTGATGAGCCGCCCGCGCCTGCTGCTGCTCGACGAGCCCTCGCTCGGGCTCGCGCCGCTGGTGGTGAAGGGCATCTTCGATGCGGTGCGCGACCTCAACCGGCGCGACGGCATGACGATCTTCCTCGTCGAGCAGAACGCCTACCATGCGCTCAAGCTGGCGCATCGCGGCTACGTGCTGGTCAACGGCCGCATCACCATGAGCGGCACCGGGCGGGCGCTGCTCGCCGACCCCGCGATCAAGGCCGCCTACCTCGAAGGCGGGCACGGCGCCCCGGTGGAGGCCTGACGCGATGCAGGGTGTGATCTACGAGGAAGAATCGATCGCGCTGTTCCTCCTCGTCACCGTGGCGATGGGCGGCTGGGCCGGGTGGATGGCCGCCCGGGGCCTCGCCAAGGCGTGGCGGCCGCTCTGGCAGATCGTGCCGGCGCTCCTCGCGGTGGCGGCGGCGGTGCGCTTCATCCACTTCGCGCTATTCGGTGGGACGCTTCTGTCACTGCACTACTATGCGGTCGACGCCGTCGTCGTCATGATCGTCGGGCTGGCGGGCTACCGCTGGACCCGGACGCGGCAGATGACGACCCAGTATCGCTGGCTCTACGAGCGGACCTCGCCCCTGACCTGGCGGAGCCGTGCGCCGGCGGCCGGCGAACCTTGATCGCGACCGCGGCGAGGCGCGTGCCGAGCGCACGATTCTTGCCCTTGGCCCGCGGTCCGAATTCAGATCACAACCAAGGGGATTTGCGATGAGAGCGATACTTCTGGCCGGCCTCGGTCTCGGTGCCATGCTCGCGGCGGCGCAAGGCGCCGAGATCAAGCTCGGCATCGCCGCGCCGATCACCGGCAACAGCGCGGCGATCGGGACGCAGCTCAAGAACGGCGCGACCCAGGCGGTCGAGGACCTGAACAAGTCCGGCGCGGTGAAGGGCACCACCTTCTCTGTCCTCGTCGGCGACGACGCGTCCGACCCCAAGCAGGGCGTCTCGGTCGCCAACAAGTTCGCCTCGGACGGCGTGAAGATGGTCGTCGGCGACTACAATTCCGGCGTGTCGATCCCGGCCTCCGACGTCTACCAGGACGCCGGCATCATCCAGGTGACCCCGGCCTCGACGGCGGTGAAGTTCACCGAGCGCGGCCTCTGGAACGTGTTCCGCACCTGCGGCCGCGACGACCAGCAGGGCGCGGTGGCGGGCGCCTACCTCGCAACGAACTTCAAGGGCAAGAAGATCGCCTTCGTCCACGACAAGACCCCCTACGGCAAGGGCCTGGCCGACGAGACACTGAAGGCGCTGAAGGCCAACGGCGGCAAGGACGCGATCTACGAGGGCATCAACCCGGGCGAGAAGGACTATTCGGCCCTCGTCTCGAAGCTGAAATCCAACAAGATCGACGTGGTGTATTTCGGCGGCTACTACACCGAAGCCGGTTTGATCCTGCGCCAGATGAGCGACCAGGGCTTGAAGGCGCCGCTGATGGGCGGCGACGGCCTCGTCGACAAGGAGCTGGTGGCGATCGCCGGCCCGGCGGCGGAAGGCACCCTGACCACGTTCCCGCCGGACGCGCGCAAGAACCCCAACGCCAAGGACGCGCTCGCCGGCTTCAAGGCCAAGGGCATCGATCCCGAGGGCTACACCCTCTACTCCTACGCCGCGGTCCAGGTGCTCGCCAAGGCGATGCAGGAGACCGGCTCGACCGACGGCAAGAAGCTGGCGGAGTGGCTGCACATGGGCAAGCCGGTCGACACCGTCGTCGGCCCGATCGCCTACGACAAGAAGGGCGACATCACGAAGCCCGACTACGTGATGTACCAGTGGAAGAAGAACGCGGCCGGCAACATCGACTACGCCGGCAACGAAGTCACCAAGTAGCGCTCGTCGCTCCGAAGACCGAGCCGTCCCGTGCCCTGCGGGGCGGCTCGTTCGTCTCCGTTCCGCGAGACAGATTGGCGGCTTTCCAGGCATAATCGCCGCCGAGCCGCGAAATCCCGGTGCGTCCGCCCGGGAATCGTGCACATTGCATCCCGCATGGGCGAAAACGCCCGGCTCCGACGTTCGGATCGACAACCGGGTGGACCCTGTGAACGCCGACGCGCCACGGCCTCGATCCGTGCGGGCAGACCGCACCCGGCCGGAGACGGCCCGGTTCCGGGTCATGAGTGCGTTTACTGCTTCGGTTCCGATGCGCGGCGCAGTTGTCCCCAGCCCATCGGCCAAGCTCGCTTCGCCGAGCCTCGTTCCGGCACCATCATTGCAGAGGCCCGGCCAGCGCCGGCCGCCCTCTGTGCGTCCGCCACACGCCGCACTGTCCGTGCGGCTCGTCACGGGAGTTTCGTCTTGACGCAATCCAACCTCGACCGCCGCGGGATCGTCGCTGGCCTCGCGCTCGGCGCGGCGCTGTTCGCAGCCGGCGCCCAGGCCCAGGAACTGACCGGCACGCTGAAGAAGGTGAAGGAGACCAACGCCCTCACCATCGGCTACCGCGATTCCTCGGTGCCGTTCTCCTACCTCGACGGCGACCAGAAGCCGGTCGGCTACGCGATGGACATCTGCCTGAAGATCGCCGAGGCGGTGAAGAAGGAGCTCAAGCTTCCGGGCATGGAGGTGAAGCTCAACCCGGTCACCTCCGCGACCCGCATCCCGCTGATCGCCAACGGCACGATCGACCTCGAGTGCGGCTCGACCACGAACAACGCCGACCGCCAGAAGCAGGCTTCGTTCACCAACACCCACTTCCTGACGGCGACCCGCTACGTCTCGAAGAAGGACGCCAAGCTGCACACGATCGACGACCTCAAGGGCAAGACCGTGGTCTCGACCTCGGGCACGACGAACATCAAGCAGATCAACGAGGCCAACACGGCCAAGAGCATGGGCCTGACCATCTTGCCCGCCAAGGACCACGCCGAGGCGTTCCTGATGGTCGAGACCGGCCGCGCCGTGGCCTTCGTGATGGACGACGTGCTGCTCGCCTCGCTGATGGCCGGCTCGAAGACCCCCGACGCCTACGAGATCTCGACGGAAGCCCTGTCGAAGCCCGAGCCCTACGGCATCATGCTGCGCAAGGACGACGCGCCGTTCAAGGCCGTGGCCGACGCTGCGACCAAGGCGCTGTACGAGAGCCCCGAGGGCAAGGCGCTCTACACCAAGTGGTTCGAGAAGCCGATCCCGCCGCGCAACATCAACCTGAAGCTCCCGATGAGCGACGCGATGGTGAAGCAGTTCAAGAGCCCGAGCGACAGCGCCGACCCGGCCGCCTACTGAGCCGGGCCGAGCGGATCCCGGGGGGCGCCCTTCGGGATCCGCGACGCGGATCGATCGAACGAGAAACGGTGAAGCGCGGGCGATGAACTACAACTGGAACTGGGGCATCTTCTTCGAACCATCCCCCGAAGGCACCGGCACCTATGCCGACATGCTGCTCTCGGGCCTGGTCTGGACGATCGCGACCGCGCTCTCATCCTGGGTCATCGCCTTCTTCCTCGGATCGCTCGTGGGCGTGATGCGCACGCTGCCGTCGAAGGCCGCGAACGCGGTCGGCACGGCCTATGTCGAGCTGTTCCGCAACATCCCGCTGCTGGTGCAGATGTTCCTCTGGTACTTCGTGCTGCCGGAGGTGCTGCCGCAATCCTGGGGCAACGCCCTCAAGCAGCTGCCGAACGCGCCGTTCTACACCGGCGTCGTCTGCCTCGGGTTCTTCACCGCCTCGCGCGTCGCCGAGCAGGTGCGCGCCGGCATCCAGTCGCTGCCGCGGGGCCAGGGCCTCGCCGGCACGGCGATGGGCTTCACGGTCTACCAGACCTATCGCTACGTGCTGCTGCCGAACGCCTACCGGGTCATCCTGCCGCCGATGACCTCGGAGTTTTTGAACAACCTCAAGAACACCTCCGTCGCGCTGACGATCGGCCTGCTCGAGCTCACCGCCCGGGCGCGCTCGATGCAGGAATTCTCGTTCCAGGTGTTCGAGGCCTTCACGGCCGCCACGATCCTCTACGTCCTCATCAACCTCTTCGTCATCGTGCTCGCGTCCCTCCTGGAACGCAGCGTGGCGGTTCCCGGGCAGCGCTGATGTTCTCGAACTTCGATTTCGGCGTCGTCTTCGGATCGCTGCCCTACCTTTTCGGGACGGGCATGGTGTTCACCGTGACCCTGACGGCGCTCGCCGCCGGCATGGGCGTGGTGCTCGGCACCCTGCTCGCCATGGCGCGGCTTTCGGGCGTGCCCGGTCTCAAACACGTGGCCAAGGTCTACGTCGAGCTGATGCGCTCGCTGCCGCTCGTGCTGGTGATCTTCTGGTTCTACTTCCTGGTGCCGTATATCGGCGCCTACCTCACCGGCGCCTCGCGGCCGATCCAGGTCGGCGCGTTCTCGTCGGCGCTGATCACCTTCACGCTGTTCGAGGCGGCCTACTTTTCCGAGATCATGCGCGCCGGCATCCAGTCGATCCCCAAGGGGCAGACCGGGGCGGCCTACGCGCTCGGCATGACCTACGCCCAGACGATGATCACCGTCGTGCTGCCGCAGGCCTTCCGCAACATGCTGCCGCTGCTGCTGACGCAGACGATCGTGCTCTTCCAGGACACCTCGCTGGTCTACGTGCTGTCGCTGACCGACTTCCTCGGCGCAGCCTCGAAGGTGGCCCAGCGCGACGGGCGCCTCGTCGAGATGTACCTGTTCGCGGCGGTCGTCTACTTCGCCGTCTGCTTCTCGGCCTCGTTCCTGGTGCGCCGGCTCCAGCGCCGCGTCGCCATCATCCGCTGATCGCCGTTTCACGTGATCGCCGTTTCCAAGTGATCGCTGTTTGAAGGACCGCGCCATGACCTCGACGCCGATGCCGGCCCCGACCGCCACGACGCCCGTCGCCCCCGGTTCGGTCGCGCCATCCGACTCCGGCCTGCAGTCCGGACCGCTGACGAGTCCGCCGCCGCGCATCGCCACCGGCACGCCGATGATCGCCATCGACAACGT
Organism: Methylobacterium sp. WL8; assembly: GCF_008040045.1. Taxonomy (NCBI): domain Bacteria; kingdom Pseudomonadati; phylum Pseudomonadota; class Alphaproteobacteria; order Hyphomicrobiales; family Methylobacteriaceae; genus Methylobacterium; species Methylobacterium sp. WL8. The sequence continues at coordinate 16,774 of NZ_VRVF01000001.1, forward strand.
CAGCAAGTGGTACGGCGACTTCCAGGTGCTGACGAACTGCACCACCCAGGTCGCCAAGGGCGAGGTCGTCGTTGTCTGCGGACCGTCGGGCTCCGGCAAGTCGACCCTGATCAAGTGCGTCAACGCCCTGGAGCCGATCCAGAAGGGCCAGATCACGGTCAACGACACCAAGGTCGTCGACAAGGCCACTGACCTGCCGAAGCTCCGCTCGCGGGTCGGCATGGTGTTCCAGCACTTCGAGCTGTTCCCGCACCTTTCGATCACCGAGAATCTCACGGTCGCCCAGCGCAAGGTGCTGAAGCGCCCGGCCGAGGAGGCGAAGAAGAAGGGCATGGACCTGCTCGCCCGCGTCGGGCTGTCGGCCCACGCCGACAAGTATCCCGGCCAGCTTTCCGGCGGCCAGCAGCAGCGCGTGGCGATCGCCCGGGCGCTCGCCATGAACCCGGTGGTGATGCTGTTCGACGAGCCGACCTCGGCGCTCGACCCGGAAATGGTCGGCGAGGTGCTCGACGTGATGGTCGAACTCGCCAAGGAGGGCATGACGATGATGGTCGTGACCCACGAGATGGGCTTCGCCCGCAAGGTCGCCGACCGGGTGATCTTCATGGATCGCGGCGAGATCGTCGAGGACGCCCGGAAGGAGGACTTCTTCGGCCAGCCCCGCAGCGAGCGCGCGCAGCAGTTCCTGTCGAAGATCCTGCAGCACTGACCGTTTGGTTCGGCGAGCCCGGCGCGACATCCACGCACCGGGCTTGGAGGCTCAGCGCTCGATCTGCACCGGGCCGTCCATGCCCGGCCAGTCCGAGTATCCGTTGGCGCCGCCGCCGTACCAGTAGGGTTTGGGCGCCTCCGCGAGCGGCGCGCCCGAGGCCAGCCGCGCGACGAGGTCGGGGTTGGCGATGTAGGGCCGGCCGAAGCTGAACAGGTCGGCGTGGCCTTCGGCCAGCTCCTTCTCGGCCAGATCCAGGGTGTACTGGTTGTTGCCGACATAGGCGCCCGAGAAGCGCTTGCGCAGGTCGAGGAAGTCGACGCCGTCCGGCACGTCGCGCGTCTGCTGCGTCACGCCCTCGATCGTGTGGATGTAGAGCAGGCCGAAATCGGACAGCGCGTCGACATAGGCGCCGAAGGTGGCATGCGGGTCGCTGTCCAACGGCGTCTTGCCGGGCTCGGTGGTCGCGGGCGACAGGCGGATGCCGACGCGGTTTCCCCCACCCCAGACCTCGGTGACGGCCTTCACCACGGCCAGCGGGAAGCGCAACCGGTTCTCGATGGAGCCGCCGTATTGGTCGGTGCGCGTGTTGGTGGAATCGCGGACGAACTGTTCCAGCAGGTAGTTGTTCGCCGAGTGGATCTCGACGCCGTCGAAGCCGGCGCGCTTGGCGTTCTCCGCCGCGCGGCGATAATCCCCGACGATCCCGGGGATCTCGTCCGTCTCGAGGGCGCGCGGCGTCACGTGCGCCTTCATGCCATCCTCGGTGAAGGCGGTGCCCTTCGGCTTGATCGCGGACGCCGAGACCGGCAAGCCGCCGTCCGGCTGAAGGTCTGGGTGTGAGATCCGGCCGGTATGCCAGAGCTGCAGGAAGATGCGGCCGTCGTTGGCATGCACCGTCGCGACGATCCTGCGCCAGGCCTCGACCTGCGCATCGGACCAGATGCCCGGGGTGTAGGCGTAGCCCACGGCCTGCGGCGAGATGTTCGTCGCCTCCGAGATGATCAGCCCGGCGTTGGCGCGCTGGCCGTAATAGTCGGCCGCGAAGTCCGGCGGCACCCCGGCGACGGAGGACCGGCTCCGCGTCAGCGGCGCCATGACGACCCGGTTCTTCAGCGTGAGGTCGCCGAGGGTGAAGGGCTGCAGCACGGGGCTGTCGGAGCGGGACATGCGAATCCTTGGCGGTGAATGTCGAGCGGCGCCATCACCAACGCCGGCGCCTCGATGCCGGAACAACGTTCCGCCCGCCGCGGAGTTCGCCGCAGCGCACCAACCCCTGGGCGGCTACTTCCCCGTCCAGTCGTGCCCCGCCACCAGCGCCTCCACCGGCTTCTGCCAGGTCGAGGGCTGGTCGTCGGAGCCGGAGCCGAGGGCGCATTGCACCATGACGCTGTCGCTCCAGCGGCCGTACTTGTAGCCGACCGCCGGCAGGTGGCCGACGCGGACGAATCCGCAAGCCTCGTGCAGGCGCAGCGACGCCGCGTTCTCCGAATCGATGTAGCCGATCATCTGCCGGTAGCCGCCCGCGGCGCAGGCCTCGATCAGCGCCGGCAGCAGGCGCCGGCCGATGCCGGCATGCAGATGCTCGGGATGCACGTAGATCGAGTGCTTCAGGGTGTAGCGGTAGGCCGGCCGCTTGCGGAACGGCACCGCGTAGGCGTAGCCCGCGACTTGCCCGTTCCGGTCGGCGACGAGGTGGGGCAGGCGCTTCTTGCGCATGGTCTTGCGCCGCCGCCGCAGGTCGTCCGGCAGCAGCCGGTCCTCCTCGAAGTCGCCGACGTCGCCGACGCCGCGGCGGATGTGGTGCTCGTAGATTGCCACCATCGCCGCGAGGTCGCCGTCCGATGAGGGGCGGATGACGATGTCGGCGCAGGGCGCGGCCGGCTCTGGCGTCGCGAGGGCGCCCGGCGCCGCGGCGTCCTCCATCAGCGCGCCTCGCGCATGACGTAGGTGTGGAAGCGGATCTGCCCGTCCGGCTCGACCTGCCGGTAGACGCCCTGGATCTCGGCCTCGAAGCCGGGGAACAGGTTGGCGGAGCGCTCGAACATCTTGAAGTAGTCCAGCATCGGCTTGGCCCGCTCATCGATCCGCTCGCCGGGCAGCACCGTGCCGATCCCGGGCGGGTAGACCAGAAGCAAGGTCGTCGCCACACGGCCCTCGGCCTCCGCGATCGGCACGAAGTCGACGTTGTTTCGCGTCAACATCTGGGCCGCGGCCTTGGGCGCCATCACCATCTCGGGCAGGTGCTGCGGCTGGAACTGCTTGCGCTGCAGCGCCGAGGTGCCGTGCTCGCGGTGGAAGGCGTGGAAGTCGGCGCAGAGGTCGCGCAGGCGGATGCCGCGGTAGCGGTTCGGCCGCCGCCGCACGAACTCAGGCATCGCGTCCTCCAGCAGCACGTTGTCGTCGTGCAGGCGCTTGAAGGCGACGAGCCCCGAGATCAGCGTGCCGGCCTTGGACGATTCGACGCCGGGCGTCAGCAGGAAGAGCAGCGAGTTGAGGTCGTTCTTCTCGGCGACGATCCGGTTCTCACGCAGGTACTGCGCGACGATCGGCGCCGGCACGCCGTGGGCGGCGTATTCCCCAGTCGCCCGGTCGAAGCCCGGCGTCAGCACCGTGAGCTTGTTCGGGTCGGTCATGGCGTAGCCGGGCGAGGTCTCGGGCCCGACATGGGTGAAGCCGTGCCAGCGCGCGCCGGGACGCAGCTCCCAGTGCTTCGGGTCCGAGGCGAGCACGTCCGTCGTCAGGCTCTCCCACGGCACGTCGACGCCGTCGGGGCCGGGCGTCACGTCGGGGACGAAGGGGTCGAAGAACCAGCGCCGGCTCGGATCGCCCTCCTTCTCCTCGAACTCGCGGCGGATGGCGCGGACCTTCTTGCGCCACTCGATCCCCAGGCGGATCGTGTCGTCCCACAGGATCATGCCGGACCGGCCCTTCATCATCTGCGCGCCGACGTCGAGCGAGGCGAAGATCGGGTAGAACGGCGAGGTCGAGGCGTGGACGAGGAAGCTCTCGTTGAGGCGGCGATGCTCGACGCGTCGGGTCTGGCCGCGGATATGACCGTCCTTGGTGTGGATCTGCGAGGCCTGGCTGAAGCTCGCGAGCTGCTTGTGGGTCGATTGCGTGGCGATGATGCCGGGGGAGGTCTCGTCGAGCCCCTTCAGCCCCATGGCGAACCGGCCCACGAAGAGCGGATGGAACTTCATGAAGCCGGCCCAGGCCTCGTCGAACAGGATGTAGTCGCACAGGTGGCCGATCTTCTCGACGACGCCCTGCGCGTCGAGGATCGTGCCGTCGTAGGTGCACTGCTCGATCACCGCGACGCGGAACGGGCGCTCGCGGCGCCAGGCCTCCTTGTCCTCCACCAGCGGGTTGCGGCGGATTTTTTCGCGAATGGCCTGCTCGTCCAAGGCCTCGTGGTAGATCGGGCCGATCAGGCCGTAGGCGTTGCGGTCGGTCTCGAGGAAGATCGGGATGCCGCCGGCGAGCATCAGCGCGCCGTGGTGGGCCGCCTTGTGGTTGTTGCGGTCGAACAGCACGAGGTCGCCCTCGGCCACCAGCGAGCCCAGCACCACCTTGTTCGAGGCCGAGGTGCCGTTGAGGACGAAGTAGGTCTTCTCCGCCCCGAAGATCTGGGCGGCCTCCTTCTGCGCCCTCAACGCCGGACCCTCGTGGGTCAGCAGGTCGCCGAGGTCGAGGACCGAGTTGTCCAAGTCGTCGCGGAAGATCGCCTCGCCGAGATGCTCGACGAAGATCCGCCCGATCGGCGAGCGGTTGTAGAAGATGCCGCCGTTGTGGCCCGGGCAGGTCCAGAGCTGGTTGCCCTTCTCGGCGTAGTCGACGAGCGCGCCGAAGAACGGCGTCTTCAGGGTCTCGGCATACTGCGTCACGCGGGAGACGAGGCCGCGGGCGATGAACTCGGGCGTCTCCTCGGCGAGGAAGATGTAGCCGTCGATGAAGTCGAGCAACTCGACCGGGATGTCTTCCAGGCGCTTGCGGCGCACGAGGATGACGATCGGCATCTCCAGCCCGCGCCGGCGCATCATGTCGATCAGCGACGCCGCCTTGCCGTCGAGGCCGCGCTTGCCCCAGTCGACGACCATGCAGCCGATCGCGGCGTCGGTCTGGACGGCGATCGCCGCGTCCTCGACGCGACGCGCGCGGATCACCTCGAAGCCGCGGCCCTCGACCGCCGTGACGATCTGCGCGACGCGGACGCCTTCGAGGTCGTCCGGATCGAAGGCCGGCGCGCACATCAGCACGGTGAATCGGCGGTGGAAGTCCATGGCGTGCCTCTGGCGTAGCGGGTCGGCGCCTGCCTGCGACGCCGTCGTGACGGTTGGATGACGGTCGCGCCGAATGGCGCGGGACCCGGCGGGCGCGGGCGGCCGACATCTGGTTCGCCCGGGTAATACGATCGCGTCGCCAAGGCCATGACGACGATGCCGCCGGGCGCCCGGCCGACATCGGATTCGGCGTCGCCTCCCGCGGGACTTCCCCGTTGCGGTTCGCCTCGCTTTCGCCCCAGCGGATGCCGACAAGACATGCGCTTAACGGATCCTTCACCTCAGCGCCGCGAGCGTCCGACCCGCATGAAGCCGAATCTCGCGATCCTTCGTCCTGCCCTCGCCGCCGCGCTGCTGGCGCTCGCGACCCTGCCCGCCGCGGCCCATCCGCACGTCTGGGTGACGGCAAAGGCCGAGATCGCCTACGCCGACGGCAAGGTCGTCGCCGTGCGCAACGTCTGGACGTTCGACGCCGCCTACACGGCCTTCGTCACGCAGGGGCTGGACGCGAACAAGGACGGCAAGCTCACGCCGGACGAGCTGCAGACCCTCGCCACCGAGAACACCGGCAACCTCGCCGAATTCGGCTACTTCACCAAGCTGAAGGTCGGCGGCAAGGAACAGGCCTTCGCCGACCCGGTCGAGCCGCGGATGGCGATGGAGGGCGACAGCCTCACCCTGAGCTTCCGCCTGCCGCTGAAGACGCCGCCGTCGCAGGGGCGCGGCGTGCTGGCGCTCGAAGTCTACGACCCGACCTACTTCGTCTTCTTCGGCCTGTCGGAGGCGCCCGACGCGGCGACGCTCGTCGGCGCGCCCGCCGGCTGCGCCGCCACGGTGACGCGGCCCAAGACGCCCGAGCCGAAGACGGCGGAGGCCGGATCGCCGGGCATGAGCGAGGCGTTCTTCGAGGCGCTGACGGCGGCCTCGGGCTACGGCGTGCAGTTCGCGAACCGGGTGCTGGTCGCGTGTCCGTAGGCGCCGCGCTAGCTGTCCCGCCGGCCCGGCGCCTGCCGCTGCGGCTTTCGCTGGTCGCCGCCGCGATCGGCGTCGCGGCCCTGGTCCTCGCGCTTCTGGTCTGGCTCGTGGCGCCCGGCCTCGCGACGCCACCGCCGCGGTCTCCGTTCGGGATCGGCTTCCGCGAGGCCGCGCCCTCGGCGACCGGGCTCGGCGGCTGGCTCCTGGCGATCCAATCGAGCTTTTCGCGGAGCCTCCAGGCCGCGCTCGCCGCGATCAAGGGCGGCGGCGACTGGACGCCGCTGGTCACCCTCGGTTTTGCCTACGGCGTCTTCCACGCCGCCGGCCCTGGGCACGGCAAGGCCGTCATCGCCGGCTACCTGTTCGCCGGCGAGCGAGCCCTGCGCCGCGGCTTCGGCCTCAGCTTCGCCGCCGCGGTTCTGCAGGCTTTGGTCGCGATCGCGATCGTCGGCACCGGCCGCCTCGTCCTCGGCGCCACCGCCGCCGGCATGACGCAGGCCGGCAACGCGATCGAGATCGCGAGCTTCGCCCTCGTCGCGGCGATCGGCCTCGCGGTGACCTGGCGCAAGGCCGGGCGGCTCGCCGACCTCGGCGCGCCGGGCGGCTGCGGCCCGAATTGCGGCCATGCCCGCCTCGCCGACGCGCGGGCGTTCGAATCCCTCGATACCTGGCGGGAACGCGTTGCCATCGTGGTCGCCGCCGGCTCGCGCCCCTGCGCCGGGGCGGTGCTGATCCTGGTCTTCGCCGCCGCGCAGGGGATGCTGGCGGCCGGCATCCTCGCCGTGTTCGCCATGGCGCTCGGCACCGCGCTCACCACCGGTGCGCTCGCGAGCCTCGCCGTCTTCGCCAAGGGCGCCGCCCTGCGCCTGGCCGGCGGCCGCGGACGGGCCGGCATCCTGGCGCTCGGCGCCCTCGAGCTTCTGGCCGGCGCCTTCGTGCTGGTGCTCGGGCTGGCGATGCTGTCGGGCGTCGCGCTCGACGTCGGCGGCTGATCGCCCCCTCGCCAACCCAACGCCAGCGTGCCACGCTCGCTCCCGGACACGATTCCCGGCAGCTCGAAGGTTTCGCATGGCAGGGTTCGACCACATCCTGAACTGGCGGCTGCTCTCCGGCTCGCACCCGTTTCCGGGGCCCGACGGCGGCACCTGCATCAACGAGGCCGCCCTCGTCGCCGCTGGCCTGCCCTATCGCGCGATCCGGTCCAGCGACGACTGCCCGCCCTGCTTTTCGCGCCCGCTCGCGGCCTATGCGCTCGGCCTCAACGACGCGATGCCGGACGCCGAGCGCCACCGGCTGATGGCCTTCGTCCTGCGCCTGTCGGGATCGGCCGACCTGCCCGCGGTCGAGATCGAGCGAACGGTGTTCCTGGCGCTGGCGAGCATCCGCCGCCTGCTGCCGCCGCTGCTGGAAAAGGCCGGGCTCGTCGACCTCGCCGTCCTTTGCGCCGCCGCGGGCGACATCGACGAGGCGCTGGCCGCCGCGCGCTCGGCCGCATGGCAAGGCGGCGCGCGGGCGCAGGCCGCCTCGGGGCGTCAGGCCTGGATCGCCGGGGCGCTGGCGGCGGCGGTCTCGCGCACGGCGACCGCGGCGATCCGCGCCGCCGACGACCCGCGCTGCGCCGCCGAGATCGCCGAGGGTGCGGCGGCGTTCGTGCCCGGCGCCTGGAGCCTGGCGGTCGACATCCTCGACGACGCCTTGGGGATCGGGCGTCAGGCGCCGGACGTGGACCTCATCGCCGCCCGGGGCCGCCTCGATGCCGCGCGGGCGGTCGCCCACGCCTGAGCGGCGCCGCGCCTCAGGCGGCTGCGGAGGCCGCGTCCAGGTCGAGCTCCACGGTCTCGCAGTTGTCGAGCCAGATCCCGGTCAGGTGGAAGAAGAACGTGCCGTGGCCGACCACCGCGATGGTCGCCTCCGGACGCGCCCGCAGCCATTCGCGGAAGCCGGCGACGCGCTGGTCGAACAGGTGCCGCGGCTCGACAGGATGCCGGCCGTCCTCGACGCCCTCCTCGGCGTGCCACCACACCTCGGGAAGGTGCCCGACATCGAGATGCGGGAATTCCGCCGCGATCTCCGAGGCGACCCGGCCGACGTCGCAGCTGCTCTCCTGGCACTCCCGGTGCAGCACCTCGACCAGGATCTTCGGCTCGGCCGGATGGTCGGCGAAGGCCAGCGCCGTGGTCTCGATCGCCCGTGTCAGGGGCGACACCACCACGAGGTCGAAGGGGATCTCGGCCAACGCCGCCCGCGCCGCGCGCGCCTGCCCCTGGCCGCGCGGGGTGAGGCGGGCGTCGCGGTGGTCGGGATCGCGGCCAGTGGCGCGGTGGGCGGCGTTGAAAGTCGATTCGCCATGTCGGAGGCAGACGATGCGGGTCGGGCCGTTCATGCGGGTCAAAGGTCTCATCGGTTCGGGCGAAGGATCAGGACAACAGTCAGGCGAAGCGGCCGCCGCGCTGGATCACCTCGATCTTGTAGCCGTCGGGGTCGGTGGCGAAGAAGAACGTCCCGAGTTCGGCGTCGCCGTGCTTGAGGGTCTTCACGTCGGTGGCCGGAAGCCCCTCGCGGGTGAAGCGGGCATGCTCGGCTGCTAGGTCTTCAACCACCACGGCGACGTGGCCGTAGCCGTCGCCGAGGTCGTAGGCCTTGGTCCGGTCCTTGTTCACCGTCAGCTCGATCTCGAACGGCGAGTCCGGCGCGCGCATGTAGACCAACGTGAAATCCGGGAAGTCGAAGCGGTCGGACACCCCGAGCCCGAAGGCCGTCTCGTAATAGGCGACGGAGCGCGTCTCATCGCGGACGCGGATCATCGCATGGACGGGCTTGGCCATTCTTCGCTCGCGGCTGGCAAGGTTCTCGGGTCTCCCGGACATGTGGCGCGATCCTCCGGTATGGAAAGGGCAGAAGCCGTGCGCCCCATCGCTGGCAGCCCCGCGCGCTTGCCGTAGAAGGCAAGGCGACCCTGCCGACCGATCGAGGCGCTCCGCATGACCGCTCCCATCCTGCTCGCCACCAGCCAGCCGCCCGACGAGGAAGCCGCCTGGCGCGAGGCGCTGGCCCGCGCGATGCCGGACGAGCGCCTCGTCACCGCCGCCGACGCCTTCGACCGGTCGGCGGTCACCATCGCGATCGTCGCCAACCCGCCGCCGGGGGCGCTCGCCGGCCTGCCGGCCCTAGCCTGGGTCCACAGCCTGTGGGCCGGGGTCGAGCGCCTGTTGCAGGACGCGACGCTACCGCCGGTGCCGGTCGTCCGGCTCGTCGATCCGACCCTGGCCCGCGCGATGGCCGAAACCGTCGCGGCGGCCGTGCTCGCCCTGCACCGCGATCTTCCCGTCTACGCTGCGCAGCAGCGCCGGCGGGAATGGCGCCAGCATCCGGCCCGCGCCGCCGGGCAGCGCCCGGTGGCGATCCTCGGCATGGGCGAGATGGGTCGCGCCTCGGCGGCGCTGCTGCGCGGGCTCGGCTTCCCCGTCCGCGGCTGGAGCCGGTCGGGCGCCGCGATGCCGGGCGTCGCCATGCATGCGGGCCGCGACGGCCTCGCGGCGGCGCTGGACGGCGCGGCGTTCCTGGTCAACCTGCTGCCGCTCACGACCGAGACGCGCGGCATCCTCGATGCCGACGCCTTCGCGCGGCTGGCGCCGGACGCCGGCGTGATCAATTTCGGGCGCGGCGCGCACCTCGTCGAGGCCGACCTGTGGCAGGCCCTCGACGCGGGGCAGGTCGGGCATGCGGTGCTCGACGTGTTCACGCAGGAGCCGCCGCCCCCGGAACACCCGGCCTGGACCCGTCCGGACGTGACCGTCCTGCCCCACGTCGCGGCGCCGACGGACGAGGCGTCCGCGGCCGCGGTGGTCGCAGCCGCGGTGGCGGCCTTCCGCAGCACCGGGCAGGTGCCGGCGGGCGTCGACAGAACCCGCGGGTACTGAGGGCGGCGCGCGCAAGCTCTCGCGCGATGTCGCTGCGTCGTCGTCTTGCGCGCGCGAAATGCACGTCGCCAGGGGAACCGGCGGAAACACCCCGTTACAAATTTGCTGCCGGGACCCGTCTTCGATTGTCGCCCGTCCCGGGCCATAAGGGGTGGCGAAGTCCCGTCGGGACGTGACCGAAGACGACCGCCGCCGATGAACGCGCCCGCCAACCCGCACATCCTGATCGTCGAGGACGACCGCGAGATCGCGAACCTGGTGGCGCGCTACCTGCGCGGCAACGCCTGCCGCGTGACGCTGGCCGGCGACGGCGCCGAAATGGACCGCGCGCTCGTCGACGGCCGGGTCGACCTCATCGTCCTCGACCTGATGCTGCCGGGCGAGGACGGCCTCAGCCTGTGCCGCCGCCTGAGAGAGAATTCCGCGATCCCGATCCTGATGCTCACGGCCAAGGCCGAGGAGATCGACCGTATCGTCGGCCTCGAGATCGGCGCCGACGACTACCTCGCGAAACCCTTCAACCCGCGCGAGCTGCTCGCGCGCATCCGTGCCGTCCTGCGCCGCACCGGCAACGAGGTGGCGGAGGAGGAGGGCGTGCGCCGGATGCACTTCGTCGGCTGGACGCTGGACGTCTCCCTGCGGCAGGTGCTGAGCGCGGAGGGCGCGCGCATCTCGATCACCGGCGCGGAGTTCGACCTGCTCCACGCCCTGTGCCTGCGCCCCGGCCGCGTGCTTTCGCGCGACCAGCTCCTCGACCTGACGCAGGGGCGCAGCGCCGGCCCGTTCGAGCGCAGCATCGACGTGCTCGTCAGCCGCATCCGCCAGAAGATCGAGCGGGATTCGCGCAATCCCGAGATCATCCGCACGATCCGCTCCGGCGGCTACCTGTTCACGCCGGACGTGACCCGGTCATGAGGTTCACATGAGCTTCGGTGGCATCAGGGCGCGGTTGCGGCCGCGCAGCGTCGCCGGGCAGATCGCGCTCCTTGTCGTCGCGGCGATCGTCGTCGCCCACGCGGTCGCGACCACGGCCTTCGTGCTTCTGCGCGAGCCGTGGCGGCCGGACGACCACCCCGGCGTCGCGGCCGGCCGCCTCGCGATCGTCGCGCGCCTGCTCGACTCGGCGGCGCCCCAGGACCGTGCGACTCTCCTCGCGAACGCGGCCCGCAGCGTGCCGAACCTCCAGATCGCCCCCTGGAGTGAGGCCGCGCCGACGGACGACGGCTCCGACCGTCCGGTCGTCCGCCGCCTGCGGAACGGGTTCGGCCGGGCGCTCACCGTGGTCGACATCGGCACGCCCGAGATCCGCAAGGCGGGCTACCTCCGGCTCGGTATCGCGACGCCGAACGGCGCGCGGCTGCAGGCGAGCCTACCGGACGACCCGCTGCGCCCGCCGCACGAGGGCGCGATTATCTTCACCGTGATCTTCCTCGCCCTCACCCTGGCCCTGCTCTCGGTCTGGGCGACGCGGGCGCTGACGGCGCCGCTGGCGCGGCTCGCGGGCGCGGCCGAAGCCTTCGGCACCGGCGACGACCACGCGGCCCTGCCTGAAGCCGGCCCGCAGGAGGTCATCGCCGTCTCGCGCGCCCTCGACCGGATGCGCAACCGGGTGCGGCGCCTGATCGACGACCGCACGCAGATGCTGGCCGCGATCAGCCACGACCTGCGCACCCCGATCACGCGGCTGCGCCTGCGCGCGGAATTCATCGACGACGATCACGCCCGCACCATGACGCTGCGCGACCTCGACCAGATGAACGCGCTGGTCGAGGCGGCCCTTTCCTTCGTCCGCGACGGGCAGGGCGGCGCGGCGGGCGCGCGGACGCTCATCGACCTCGCCTCGGTGGTGCAGACCGTCTGCGACGGCTTCCTCGACGTCGGCGCCGACGTCGCGGTGACGCAGAGCCGGCACGTGCTGGTGCGCGGCCGGCCGGACGAGCTCGAGCGCGCGATCACGAACCTCGTGGACAACGCGGTGAAGTACGGCGGCGGCGCCCGCCTCGCCATGGAGCAGACGCCGCGCGGCGTCCGCATCGTCGTCGGCGACACCGGCCCCGGCATCCCGGATTCCGAGCGCGACGCCATGCTGCAGCCGTTCGTGCGCGGCGACCGGGCGCGCAACCTCAACGACGCCAGCGGCTTCGGCCTCGGCCTGTCGATCGTGCTCGCCATCGTCGAATCGCACGACGGCTGGCTGACCCTGACGAACCGCCCCGAAGGCGGCCTCGCCGCCGCGATCGAGCTGCCGCTGGCAGCCGCCGTCGCGCCCGAGCGCATCGAGACCCGGATCGCCGCCGCAGCGGAATGAGCGACGCGGCCTGCATCGCAGGCGCGCGAGCGGCGTTGAGGCCGAGAGGCATCGAAAGGCAGCACAGCATGGACGTCGGTTTCATCGGGCTCGGGCGCATGGGGCGCGCCATGGCGGCCAAGCTCATCGAGGCCGGGCACACGGTCCGGGTCTGGAACCGCTCGCCGGGCGTCGCGCAGGAGATCGTGGGCGCCACGCCGGTAGGAACCGCGGCCGAAGCGTTCGCGGGCGACGCCGCCATCACCATGCTCTCGGACGACGCCGCCCTGCGCTCCGTGATCGTCGAGGGCGGCTTGCTCGACGGCGCCGGCCGGCCGGGGCTGCACCTGTCGATGAGCACGATCTCGGTCGCCCTGGCGCAGGAACTCGCGGCCATCCACGCGCGGGCCGGCATCGCCTATGTCGGCGCCCCGGTGTTCGGGCGGCCCGACGCGGCCGCGGCCGGCGCGCTCAACATCGTCGCAGCAGGCGATGCCGCGGCGATCGAGCGCGCGGGTCCGCTCCTCGACGCGATGGGCACGAAGACGTGGCGTTTCGGCACCGAGCCGCATCAGGCCAACGCCGTGAAGCTCGCCGGCAACTTCATGCTGGTCTCCGCCATCGAGGCGATGGGCGAGGCCGCCGCCTTCGCCGAGGGGCACGGCGTGCCGGCCGCCGACCTGCTGACGATGCTCACCGGCACGCTGTTCGCCTCGCCGGTCTACAAGGGCTACGGCGCCTCCATCTCGGCGAGCCGCTACGAGCCGCCGGGCTTCGGGCTCAGGCTCGGCGCCAAGGATATCGGCCTCGTCCTCCGCGCGGCGGAGGCGGCGAACGTGCCGATGCCGTTCGCCGGGGTGCTGCGCGACAACCTGATCGACGCGATCGCGCATGGCGACGGCGACAAGGACCTCGCGGCGCTGGCCACCGTGGCGACCCGGCGCAGCGGGCGCTGAGGCTCGCGCCGTCCCTCACTCCGCGCGACTTCGCCGTCGCCGGCGCCTTGCGCCCGGCCCGCGATGCCATACCTGAACCGTGCGGCCCGCGGATCGGGCTCTCGCACCCACGGGCCGACGCGCGGCCTTGCCGAGGCACGCCGATGATCTCGACCGAATCCGACATCCTCAACACCGCCGCGGCCTGGCGCCGCGACGGCCGCGCGGTGGCGCTCGCCACCGTGATCGAGACCTGGGGCTCGGCTCCGCGCCCGGTCGGCAGCCACCTCGTCGTCGACGAAGACGGCAACTTCCTCGGCTCGGTCTCCGGCGGCTGCGTCGAGGGCGCGGTGATCACCGAAGCCGCCGACGCGATCGCCGACGGCAAGCCGCGGGTGATCGAGTTCGGCGTCGCCGACGAGACCGCGTGGCGGGTCGGGCTCTCCTGCGGCGGTCGTATCCGCATCTTCGTCGAGCGGATCGACTGACCATGCGCGCCGACATCCTGGAAGGCTTGAACGCCGAGCGCGCCGGACGCCGCGCCGCGATCCTCGTCACCGATATCGCGGACGGCACGCAGCGCCTGGTGCGGGAAGCCGACATCGCCGGCGACGCCCTCGCCGAACCCCTCGGCCGTCACCTCGCCGCCGGCCGCAGCGGCCTGATCGAGGCCGGCGGCCGCACGCTGTTCCTCACGGTGCAGGTGCCGCCGGTCCGCCTCGTCGTGGTCGGCGCGGTGCACATCACCCAGGCGCTTGTGCCGATGGCCGCCGCCCTCGACCTCGCGGTGACGGTGATCGACCCGCGCACCGCATTCGCCAGCCCGGAGCGCTTTCCCGGGGTCGAACTGGTCGCGGATTGGCCTGAGGCAGCGTTCGGCGGCGCGGTGCCGCCGCTCGACCGCTACTGCGCGCTCGCCGCGCTCACCCACGATCCGAAGATCGACGATCCGGCGCTCAAGGCGGCGCTGTCTGCCGAATGCTTCTACATCGGGGCCCTGGGCTCGCGGAAAACCCACGCGGCGCGGGCGGTGCGGTTGATCGAGGCCGGCTTCTCCGAGGCGCAGATGGCGCGCATCCGCGCGCCGATCGGGCTTGCCATCGGTGCCGTGAGCCCGGCCGAGATCGCGCTTTCGGTGTTGGCCCAGGTGGTCGCCGCCCTGCGGCGGGCGCCGCGCGAGGCGGCCTCGTGAAGTTCGGGCCGGTTCCGGTCGAAGCGGCCCTCGGCCTGATCGCGGCCCACACCATCAAGGCCGGCGGCGCGACCCTGCGCAAGGGCCGGACGATCCTGGCCGAGACCGTGGCCGGGCTCGAAGCCGAGGGCGTGCGCGACCTCGTCGCCGTCGCCCTCGAACCCGGCGACGTCGGCGAGGACGCGGCCGCTGAAACGCTGGCGCGGCACCTCGCCGGCGCCGGCCTGCGCAGCGAGGCGCCGTTCACCGGGCGCTGCAACCTGTTCGCGAACGAAGCCGGCGTGCTGGTGGTCGATCGCGCGGGCATCGACGCGGTCAACGGCGTCGACGAGGCGATCACCGCCGCGACGCTGCCGCCGTTCAAGCCCCTCGTCGCCGGCGAGATGGTCGCGACCATCAAGATCATCCCCTACGCGGTGGCGGGAGACGCCTTGGCGCGCGCCTGCGCCGCCGCGTCGCCCGGGGCGCTACGGGTCGCACCCTACCGTCGGCGCCGGGTCGGGGTGGTCTCGACGCGGCTGCCGAGCCTCAAGGAGACGACGATCGACGGCACGCTGTCCGCGCTCGCCGCGCGGCTCGCGCCTACGGGTGCGGAGATCGTCGCCGACATCCGAGTGCCGCATTCCGCCACCGTGGTCGCCGACGCCCTGTCCGCGGCGATCGACCAGGAAGGCGCCGACCTCGTCATCGTGTTCGGCGCGTCCGCCATCGCCGACCGGCGCGATGTCATCCCGGCCGGCATCGAGGCGACCGGCGGCGCGGTCGTCCATTTCGGCATGCCGGTCGATCCCGGGAACCTGCTGCTGCTCGGCGCGTGCCGGGACGTGCCGGTGATTGGTGCGCCCGGCTGCGCCCGCTCGCCCAAGGAGAACGGCTTCGACTGGGTGCTGCACCGCCTGCTCGCCGACCTGCCCGTCACCCGCGCCGACATCGTCGCGCTGGGCGTCGGCGGCCTCCTGATGGAGATCGTGTCGCGGCCCCAGCCCCGGTCCGGCGAGCCGAGCGCGGCCGACGATGCCTGAGGCTGCCGTCGGCGCCGTCCTGCTCGCCGCCGGGCGCGGGACGCGGTTCGGAGCCGAACCCAAGCTGCTCGCTCAACTCGACGGCAAGCCGCTGGTGCGCCACGCCGCGGACGCCGCGCTCGCGGCGAAGGCCCGCCCGGTCGTGGTGGTGCTCGGCGCCCATGCCGCGGCGGTGCGGGCGGCGCTCAACGGGCTCGACGTGGCGTTCGTGGAGAACGCCGCCTTCGCCGACGGCCTCTCGACCTCGTTGCGGGCCGGGCTCGCCGCGTTGCCGCCCGGGACCGACGCCGCGGTGATCCTGCTCGGCGACATGCCCCGGGTGACGCCGGGGCAGATCGATCGCCTCGTCGCCGCCTACCGCGCGGCGCGACCGGCGCCGGCCGCGATCGCGCCGGTGGTCGAAGGGCGCCGCGGCAACCCTGTCCTGCTCGACCGGCGGGTACTCGCCGACGCCCTCGCAGGCCTGTCAGGCGACCACGGCGCCGGCCCGTTGCTGAAGGGCCGCATCGACGTGCTTGAGGTTCCGGGCGAGCCCGGAACGGCCCTCGACGTCGACACGCCGGACATGCTGGCACGCCTCTAGATTCTTGTCGCTGCAAAGGGTCTTCGCGCGCATCGCCATCGGTCGCGGTTAAAGACGCCTTGAGCGCTCAGGCCTTCTTCGCCTCGCTTCGACACCGATCCGAGCAGTAGCGAACCTCGTCCCACACCCGCTCCCACTTCTTGCGCCAGGTGAAGGGGCGCCCGCACTGCGCGCAGATCTTCGTCGGCAGGTCGCCCTTGCGGACCATCTTGCCCGAGCCGTTCTTGCCCGAGCCGTTTTGGCCGGCCTCACTATTGTCTCCGCCGCGCCGCGCCATCCCCGTCATCGTCCGATCTGTTCGGCCTCGGCGACGCCCACCGGCGACCAGCGCGTGATCTGGATGAAGCCGTCGCGGGCCGCGACCACCACGTGGCGCCTGTGGCGGTGGACGACCGTGCCGGGCGCATGCTTGTGCGCCTCGCGCCAACCCGCGGCCTCGGCGACGTAGACGCGGGCGTCGCCGAGGCGCGCCAGCGTCTCGATCGTGCCGAAGGCCCGCACCCGGCGCAGGATCGCGGCGACGTCGGCGCGGAAGTCGAGGGTGCGGTCGACGTCGCTGGCGCGTGCCCAGTACGAGCCGTCGCCCTGCGGCTCGGGCCGCCGCCACCGCGCCGGCAACTCGCGCCCGAGCGGCCCGATGGCGAGGCGCTGCGCCGCCATCTGGCACTTGGCCAGCAGCGTCTCGTGGTTCTCCAGCGTGTCGAGCGGGAACAGGTCCTGGGCGAGGATGTCGCCGGTGTCGAAGCCGTCCTCGGCGAGCACATGGGCGGTCACGCCCCAGGTCTCGAAGCCCTCCTCCACCGCCCGGAACAGCGGGTAGGGGCCGCGCCCCGTCGGCAGCGGCGAGGGGTGAATGTTCAGCCCGAAGGCGGCGCGGGTGCGCCACCCGGTGATCAGCCAGGGATAGCCGGCGACGACGAGCGCCCAGTCGCGCCCGTGGGCGGCGTTCAGCGCATCGAGATCCGACGCGCGCAGGCGCGAGAGCTGGATCGGCACCCGCAGCTGGCGGGCGCGCGCCACCACCACGTCGTTGTGATCGTAGAGGCCGTCGCAGGGGCGGGTGAACAGCTTGATCGGTGTCCAGCCGGCCTCGATCAGGCCCTCGAACACGCCGCCGAGGAAATCGATGCCGGCGAAGGCGAACTTCATGGGCCTGGATTCTCCGGCTGTCCCAACGGGATGCGACCTTGTGGAACGGCCGCGCCGACCGCCGCCGACTCCCCCCTCCACCACGATGCCTTAACTTCATCTTGCCGAACCGTCTCCACCGACAAGGGGCGTTCGGCGCCAAGGGACGTTCTGGGCCAATGGACGTTCTGTGCCATGGACGGGGGAGCGAGCATGCGACGGGTTCTGATCTACGGCGGCACCGGCGGCATCGGCCGGGCGACGGCGGACGCCCTCCGGCACCGCGGCTTCTGCCTGCACCTCGCCGCGCGCGACCGCAGCCGGCTGGACGCCGCCGCGGCGGAGCTCGGCGAGACCACCGTGACGGCCGGCGACGTGACCGACCCGGACTTCTTCGCGCAGGCGACGGCGGAGGCCGGCGACGCCCTCGCCGGGCTCGTCTACGCGGTCGGTACGATCAACCTGCGCCCGCTCGCTCGCCTGACGCGGGCGGATGCCGAGGCGGATTTCCGCATCAATGCCCTCGGCGCCTTCTCAGCGATCCAGGCCGCGGCCGGCGCGCTCAAGGCCGGCGCCGGCGAGGCGGGCGCGGGCGTCGTGCTGTTCTCCACCGTAGCGGTGGCGCAGGGCTTTCCGGCGCATGCCTCCGTCGCGATGGCGAAGGGCGCGGTCGAGGGCCTCGCCCTGTCGCTGGCCGCCGAGCTCGCGCCGCACGTGCGCATCAACGTGGTGGCGCCCTCGCTGACCCGGACGCCGCTCGCGGCCGCGATCACCGGCAACGCCACCCTGGCGCAGGGTATCGCGGCGATGCATGCGCTCCAGCGCCTCGGCACCCCGGAGGACATCGCGGGGCTCGCCGCCTTCCTCGTGTCGGCCGAGGCCGGCTGGATCACCGGGCAGATCATCGGCGCCGACGGCGGCCGCTCGATGTTGCGGACCAAGGGCTGAGGCGCTTGGCTCCACAAAAGTCGGCCCCGCGAAAGTCCCCTCGCGCCAAGACCCTGCGCTTCGTCCTCGGCGACCAGCTCAACCGCCGCGTGTCGAGCCTCGTCGACCTCGACGACGGGGACGTGGTGCTGATCGTCGAGGTGATGGCGGAGGCGACCTACGTCCGCCACCACAAGCAGAAGATCGCGTTCCTGTTCTCGGCGATGCGCCACTTCGCGGTCGAGCTCGAGGCCGAGGGCATTGCCGTCGACTACGTCCGCCTCGACGATCCCGGCAACACGGGCAGCTTCACCGGCGAACTCGAACGCGCGGCGGCCCGGCACGCCCCCACGCGGGTCGTGGTGACGGAGCCCGGCGAGTGGCGCGTCTGGGCGATGATGCAGGACTGGCGCGACGACCTCGCCGTGCCGGTGGAGATCCGCGACGACAACCGCTTCCTGTGCCCGCGGCGCGAGTTCGCCGACTGGGCCGGCGACCGGCGGGCGCTGCGCATGGAGACGTTCTACCGCGGCATGCGCCGCCGCACCGGGCTGCTGATGGACGGCAAGGAGCCGGTCGGCGGCCAGTGGAACTTCGACGCCGACAACCGCAAGAAGCTACCGAAGAACCACGCGGTGCCGAACCGCCTGCGCTTCGCGCCGGATTCGACGACGCGCGAGGTCTTCGCCCTCGTAGAGCGCCACTTCGCAGGGCATTTCGGCGACCTCGACGGCTTCGGATGGCCGGTGACCCGCGGCGAAGCCCTCGACGCCCTGAAGCACTTCATCGCCGACGGGCTGCCGACTTTCGGCGACTACCAGGATGCGATGAAGGCCGGTGCGCCGTTCCTCTACCACGCGCTGATCTCGCCACCGCTCAATACCGGCCTGCTCACCGCGGAGGAGGTGTGCCGCGCCGCCGAGCGCGCCTACCGCGAGGGCGCCGCGCCCCTCCATTGCGCGGAGGGCTTCATCCGTCAGATCCTCGGCTGGCGCGAATACGTGCGCGGCCTCTACTGGGCGCGGATGCCGGCCTACGCCGAGACCAACGCGCTCGATGCGACACGCGACCTGCCGTGGTTCTACTGGTCGGGCGAGACCGAGATGAACTGCCTGGCGCAGGTCGTGTCCGAGACCCGGGCGCACGCCTACGCCCACCACATCCAGCGCCTGATGGTGACCGGCAACTTCGCTCTGCTTGCCGGCCTGGCGCCGGCCCAGGTCGAGGAATGGTACCTCGTCGTCTTCGCCGACGCCTACGAGTGGGTCGAGCTTCCCAACGTCCACGGCATGGTGCTGTGGGCGGATGGCGGCGTGATGGGCTCGAAGCCCTACGCGGCGTCGGGCGCCTACATCAACCGGATGTCGGATTACTGCGGCGCCTGCCGCTACGACGTGGCGAAGAAGGCCGGACCGGACGCCTGCCCGTTCAACTACCTGTACTGGAACTTCCTGATGGCCAACGCCGACCGGCTCGAGGGCAATCCGCGCCTCGCCATGCCCTACCGCTCGCTCGCCAAGATGACGCCGGCGCGCAAGGCCGAGATCGCATCCGATGCGGCCTCGTTCCTCGACGGCTTGAGCGCGGACGCGCCGTCCGCGTCACGTGCGATTCCCGATGAGGCCGGTAGGCGCTCGAAGGATCAGCTCCGCATCTTCTGATATCGGCCTATCGGAGCGGGCTCCAAACCGACAAAGCCACGTAGGGGCTCGGCCGCCGTGCGTTGCTCTCGATCTGGACGCCGCCCGAGACGCGAAAATTGTAGGCGCTGATTGCGAAGTCGGTGGCGTGGAGCCCGACGTTCCACTTCGTATAGCCGGACCGGTCGGCGTAGAGGCTGGCCTCCGGACCGAGGTAGGCGCCCCAGGCGCGATAGCCGAGGCCGATCCGGGACCAGGCCGAATCGCGGGCCGAGCCGAGCACCAAGGTGGCCTGGACCAGGGTCTCGTCGGTCGGGCGCGCCCAGACCTCGCCGTGCAGGCGCAGGCCCCACTGTACCGGCAGCGTCGCCTCGCTACGGCCGTCGATCAGGGCCTCGATGGCGCCTTCGGGGCCGGCGTAGAGGGCAACCACGCCCCATTCGGAGAACCATTGATAGCCGACCAGCGTCGCACCGAGCGCGGTGTAGCGCGACAGGCGCACGGGCCCGGACGTCGATGCGCAGACGCAGGGCGTCTCGTTGCGCCGTCCCCCGCCGACGCTCGCCAGCACGGCGAAGCCCGGGCGATCGAGCCTGTCGAGCGCGACCTTGGCGCCGACCGATAGGAAGTTCGCTGCGCCCGCATCGAGGCTGCCGAACAGGAGGGTGTCGACCTCGCCCGCGCACGCCGTGGAACATCCCGGCGCTGTGACTGCGAGCACGAGGCCCGCCACGCGCGTAGCGATCCACCGCCGTCCCGTCGATGCAGCCGGGCATCTCAACGCCGCGCCCCTCATTCAGGAACAAGATCTCAGTCTTTCGACGCGACGATGATGATTGTCGCGTGACCCGCCGTCTTCTCGATTCCGTTGCGGGCATCATTTCGGGGATGATCTGTTGTGGATTTATCAACCTCATGGGCGTCGAATTTACTTCAAGTCGGCAAATGCGTAAGCCGAGCAACTTGAAAGAAAATGTTCTTTGAGGCGGGTTTGCCAGCCTATCAACGATCGACGTCCGACGCGCTCGCACGGCCGCGGGGAAGCGGCGCTTGGCGGCGGTGCGGAACTCGGCTAGAGCCCGCGCCGGGACAGCAACCTGCGGCCACGTTTTGTATTCCGGTGCCCGAACGTCCGACGTCCTCACGGTTCTCGCCAACCAGGAGGGGGACCGCCTGACCGTCGGCGACATCGTCGCGGTCTTGCGGGATCGTGCCTTCGCGCTGCTGGTGGTGCTGCTCGGCCTGCCGAACTGCCTGCCGATGCCGCCGCCGATCCCGCTGGTCTGCGGCCTGCTGCTGCTCCTCGTCGCGGTGCAGATCGCTATCGGCAAATCCTCGCCTTGGCTGCCGAAGGCGCTGCTCGGGCGCTCGGTCGCCCGAAAGGACGTGGAGCGCGCGGTCAAGCGCGCCGTGCCGGTGTTGCGGCGGCTGGAGCGGTGGTCGCGGCCGCGGCTCAGCGTGTTCGAGACGGCGCTCGGCATGCGCGGCATGGGCATCGCGCTGCTGACACTGTCGCTCGCCCTGATCGTCGCGGCGCCGGTGATCGGCCAGATTCCCCTCGGCCTCGCGGTCTGCCTCGTCGGCCTCGGGCTGGTCGAGCGCGACGGCATCCTGGTGCTGGTCGGGCTGGGGATCGGAAGCCTCGGCGTGCTGCTCAACGCCGGCTTCGCTTACGCGATCGTCGCAGGGATCATTAGTCTCTTCCACCTCTGAGCCGAAACGCTCCGAATCGTATCGCTTGAGTTCACGCCTCGAGGTGTCTCGGCTTGACGAGGCGGTAGAGCAGACCGCCGCGCGGGCCGGCCAGCATCGACACGAGATACAGGGCACCCGCCGCCAGCACGATCGCCGGCCCGGTCGGCAGGTCGAGATGGTAGGACAGGCTGAGGCCGGAAAAGCTCGCCAGCACCGCGATCAGCATCGAGGCCGGGATCAGCGTGCCGAGGTCGCGCGCCCAGAACCGGGCTGCGATCGCCGGAAGCAGCATCAGGCCGACCGCGAGCAGGGTGCCGAGCGCCTGGAACCCGCCGACGAGGTTCATCACCACCAGGCCGAGGAAGGCGTAGTGCACCGGGCCGCCGCTGCGACTCACCGTGCGCAGGAACAGCGGGTCGACGCATTCCATCACCAGCGGGCGGTAGATCAGGGCGAGGCCGAACAGGGTCGCCGTCGCGATGCCGCCGAGCAGCAGCAGCGCCGGGTCGTCGAGGGCTAGCACCGTGCCGAACAGGATGTGCAGCAGGTCGATCTGCGATCCGCGCAGCGACACCAGCAGGACGCCGGCGGCGAGCGAGATCAGGTAGAACGCGGCGAGGCTCGCATCCTCGCGGATCACGGTGGAGCGTGTGACGAGGCCGGCGAGCAGCGCGACAGTGAGCCCGGCCACCAACCCGCCGAGCGTCATCGCCGGCAGCGACAGGCCGGCCACGAGGAACCCGACCGCGGCGCCGGGCAGGATCGCGTGGCTCATCGCCTCGCTCATCAAGCTCATCCGGCGCAGCATCAGGAACACGCCGACCGGCGGCGCCGAGATCGACAGGGCGAGGCAGCCGACCAGCGCCCGGCGCATGAAGCCGAACTCGACGAACGGCGCAACGAGATCGATCACGCCGCAGTCTCGCGCTGTTCGGTGGAGGCCGAGTGGTGATGTCCATGCCCATGCCCGTGCTCGTGGGCATGGGCGTGGTCGTGCCCGCCTCCCGGTGCGTCGAGCCCCGCCGCGGCGTGAGCGTGGTCGTGGGCGCAGATCGCGGCATCCTCGTCCCAGGCCTCCGACAGGCGGGTGGCGCGGGCGAGGTTCTGCGGCGACAGCACCGACGCGGTCGCGCCCCAGGCCACCGGCTCGCGGGCGAGCAGCAGGGTTTTTGGGAAATGCGCACGCACCTGCGCCAGGTCGTGCAGGGCCGCGACGATGGTCCGGCCCTCGCCGTGCCAGGTGCGGATCAGCGCGATCAGGTCGTCGGTGGTGCGTGCGTCGACCCCGGTGAAGGGTTCGTCGAGGAGGATCACCTGCGCGTCCTGCAGGATCAGGCGGGCGAACAGCGCCCGCTGGAACTGCCCCCCAGAGAGCGTCCCGATCGGGCGCGCCTCGAAGCCGGACAGGCCGACGGCCTCGAGCGCCCGCTGGACGGCGCCGCGATGGCCGAGCAGGCTGCGCCAAGCGCCGGAGCGCCGCCACAGGCCCATGCTGGCGAGATCGAGGACACTCAAGGGGAAGCTGCGATCGATCTCGTCGGCCTGCGGCAGGTAGGCGAGGGTGCGCGCCGGCATGCCACGCAGGATCTGCCCGTCGAGGCTCGGGATGTCGCCGATCAGCCCCTTGAGCAGGGTCGACTTCCCGGCGCCGTTGGGTCCGACCAGGGCGAGCAGGTCGCCGCGGCGGATGGTGCCGTCGAGGTGATGCACCGCCGGATGCCGGTCGTAGCCGAGCGTCAGGCAGTTCAAGCGGATGTCGCCGGGGGTCGGCGCGCCCGCACTCATGTGCCGAGCGTCCAGGCGATCGCCAGCCACAGCGGCCCGGCGAGCGCGGCGGCCAGGCCGAGGCGGAACGCCAAGCCGCTGTGGAACAGCGACGCGGACGAGGAAGCCGGCGGGCGTGATCTGGGTCTCAAGGGAGGCGATCTTGATCGAGGGGCGCGAAGGCCGGGCGTCGATCCGTTGCCCGGACCGGGTGCGCGGCCTATAATCTCCGGTGATACACTGTAACACCGGCAGCGTTCAATCGCGGTCGGGACGCCAAGGCTGGGACGCAAGGAGCGGAATGCACGACCACGCCGGGCACGAGGGAGGCGCGTGCGGGGCCGACCACGCCGCCGCGACCATGGCGCGTGCCGAGAAGCTCTGCCGCGACCGCAGCCTGCACTTCACCAAGCTGCGCCACGACGTGCTCCAGGCCGTCGCCGAGACCGGCAAGCCGATGGGGGCCTACGACATCGCCGAGCGCCTCAGCGGGCCCGAGCGCCGGGTGGCGGCGGTGTCGGTCTATCGCGCGCTCGACTTCCTCACCGAGAACGGCCTCGTCCACCGCATCGCCAGCCGCAACGCGTTCGTCTCCTGCGCGCACGAGCACGGCGCCGGGGAGGGGCTGGTGTTCCTGATCTGCCGAAGCTGCGGCGGCATCGACGAGACCACGTCGCCGGAGATCGAAGCCGGGCTCGGCCGCACCCTGGAGCGGGCAGGCTTCCGCCCCGCGAGCCGCATCCTCGAAGTCGAGGGCGAGTGCGGCGCCTGCCATGGGCGACAGGGCGACGACGCGCATTGAGGGAGACGGCCGGCGGCGGACGATGCGCTCCCTTCCCACCCACCACCTCATCCTGAGGTGCCGCGTCACCGGCCTCGAAGGAGGTCTGCAGAACGCGCACGATCCCTAGAGGGCTCCTTCGAGGCTTCCGCTTCTCGTCCGCACCTCAAAATGACGTGGATGGTAGGATCAGCCGCCTGACAGGAGTCAGCGCCGCCGAAAATCAGACCCTGGAAACGCTCAGAACGCGTTGCGATAGGCGCGGCGCGAAAACACCGTCTGGAACATGATCTGGATGTCGAACCAGATCGACCAGTTGTCGATGTAGTGCAGGTCGTGGGTGACCCGGCGCTCCATGTCGAGATCGGTCAGCGTCTCGCCGCGCAGGCCGTTGACCTGCGCCCAGCCGGTGATGCCCGGGCGGACGTTGTGGCGCCGCGCGTAGAGCGCGATGCGTCGCTCGAAGCTGCGATCGTGGGCGAGCGCGTGCGGCCGCGGCCCGACGAGCGACATCTCGCCCTTCAGCACGTTGAGGATCTGCGGCAACTCGTCGATGTTGGAGCGGCGCAGGAAGGCGCCGACCCGGGTGATCCGCGAATCGTTGCGCGAGGCCTGCTTGAACACCGCGTCGGATTCCACCTTCATGCTGCGGAACTTGAACACGCCGAAGGGCTGCTGGTTGAAGCCGTAGCGCTTCTGCCGGAAGAACACCGGGCCGGGACTGTCGAGCTTGATCGCAACCGCCACCGCCGCGAGCAGCGGGCTCAGTGCAAAGAGGGCGATGGTGGCGAGCGTCACGTCGAGGATGCGCTTGAGCAGAACCTCGGCAATGCTCAGGGGGCGGCGCCCGATGTTGATGCCCGAGAGCCGGCCGACGCGGGAGACTTGCATGTCGGGGAAGCGGTCGAGCACCGAGCCCGGGCGCAGGTGCAGGGCCGCCGGCACCCGAAGGAACGCGTCGATGCAGCGCTCGACCTCGGCGGTGTCGGCCCAGGGCACCAGGATGAAGACGTCGTCGGGTCGCAGGAACCGCACTACGGAGACCGCGAGGTCGAGGTCCTCGGACATCTGGGCGTGGCGGGTCGCCGCGTCGGCCCGGGTGTCGATTCGGCGGAGGTAGCTCGTGCCGACGACGCGCAGGCCGAGGGAGTCGGCTTCGTTGCTGGCGTAGAAGCGGGCGATGTCGTCCTCGAAGCCGACGAGGTGGACGCGGCTGACCGAGCTGGAGGCCGGCGTCACGCCGCGGCGCACGAGGCCGATCATCGCCGCGTGCGCCAGCATCAGCGCCGGCAGGCCGCAGACGAACAGGGTCAACGCGACGACGCGGGAGACGTCGTTGGTGGTCTTGGTGATGAAGCCCACGACCAGGGCGGCCGCCCACGCGACCAGCCACAGGGCGGCGCTGCGCTGGAGCGACGCCTTCTGCGCCAGCATCGCCTCGATCGCGTATTCCTCGCGCAGGGCCGAGGTCGAGACGATGACGAAGGCGAGGAGTCCCGAGAGCTGCAGGCCCCAGCTCGACGACAGCGGCATCACCTCGCCGTTGAGGATGTAGAAGTAGCCGTATTCGATCACCATCGCGGTCAGAACGATCGACAGCATGTCGATCACCGCCACCGAGGCCGAGATGCCGACGCGGAACGCGTCCCGGCTCCGGCGCGGCAGCAGGGCCGCCCAAACCGTGCGCCGCCGCTCGGCCGAGGTCGGCAGCGGTTGGAAGGTCTCGGGCAGACGATCTTGAAACATCTGGCGCGCCATGTTCCGAACTGAACCGGACAGTGTCCCGAAACGACGCACATCGTGGGTCGCAACGAGCACTCTTGGACGACGGAGCAAGCGTAGGGCCGTGATCACGACGCCCGTGACATTGCGCTAGACTCTTTCGCCATAAGACGCCGACCGGCGCGTCGCAACGTGAGGAAACTACCGAGAAGACCATTTCCCTAAGTTAAGAACGCAAAAGGAAATTGATTATCGTCGTTACCCTACGGATTCGGTGGGGAATGCGTTTCGCGCTCACGCTTCATATCGTCGTGATGATTTGGAAAACATGACTTCGCAGTAGTCAGCGGCCGCGCGGGTCCGCAAGTCGCGTGACGACCCGGCGGCTTCGACGGGGCGCGCAGACTTGCGTGCATAAGGGGATGAGAGCGGACGCCGAGGGCAGGTGAGGCTTCTAGTGAGAGCGGGCTCGACTCCGTCAAAGCCGTGTTCGAGAGCTTGAAGACTTGGCATCGGCCCCGACGGGCGAGTTCGTCCACCGGCCAGGCACAGTCCAAGCGAAGGCTCGGCTAAATCGAAGACTTGGCTGCATCGAAGCCCCGGCCCGCGTGCGCGGAGGCCGGGGCCGCGCGATCATTCGGCGGCGACGGCGTTCTCGGCTCCGCCGACGGTCTGGATGGTCTCGAAGCCCTCGAACTGCGGATGTCCGAGATAGAGCGGCTTCGTCGTCGGCACGCGGCCGTGCGCCTTGCGGAACTGCTCGGAGCGGGTCCAGGCCTCGAAGTCTGCCTTCGAACGCCAGATCGTGTGCGACGCGTAGAGGATGTGGTCGTCCGCCTCCGGTCCGCGCAGCAGGTGGAACTCGACGAAGCCCTCCATCTCGCCGAGGTGGCTGTCGCGCCCGAGCCAGACCTGTTCGAAATCGGTAGCGGAGTCCTTAACGACTTTGAAACGATTCATCGCAATGAACATCAACATCTCCATGATTTGATGGCGTCCGGCCATCGTTCCGAAGTCGGACTGCCGGTCTGCGTAGTTCCCACCCAGGGTTGCGGCCGGACAACGACCGCAAGTCGAGAACTCACTTACTATAGTTTTAGCGCGGGCATGAGGCGGGTAAGCGCGAACGCGGTGACAACCGCCCTGCTGGAACGATCTAAGCTTGCATTCTCGTTTAATTCGTGTCCTAGTTGTTTTTGTTGAAGCGCTCGGGTGGGTAGCCCTTCGCCCTCGCCGGGCGTCGGCAGGGCACCGTCAGGCGCGCGCGAGGCAGGTGGCGGCCTGCGTGACTGGGTGTCAATCGTCCGAGCGGCGGCAGAACCGCGCGAGGATGGCGGTGCGCCCTAAGTTGTGGCCGCGAAACAGGACTGTGTCCGACGATGATGCCGAAACAGACCACCGACGTCGACCGCCTCGTCGGGCTCCGCATCACCGCCCTGCGCAAGGCCCGCGGGTTGAGCCAGACGGCGCTCGGCACGGCGGTGGGCGTCACCTTCCAGCAGGTGCAGAAATACGAAAAGGGCCAGAACCGTGTCGGCGCCGGGCGCCTGCGCGAGATCGCCCGGCTGCTCGACGTGCCGGTCTCGGCCTTCTTCGAGGAGAAGGACGAGGGCGCGGCCCCGAAGGAGGACGTGTTCGGCTTCCTCAGCGCGCACGGCGCGATCGAGCTGCTGCGCGCCTACGCGCTGATCGAGAACGACCAGATGCGCCGCGACGTGCTCGCGATCGTGCGGACGGTGGCCAAGCTCGGTCAGCCGCAAGCCGACGTGGCCGAGGCCGAAGCCGCCGAGTAACGCGATCTGATGGGCACCACGGGGGCGCGGTCCGCTGCGGCCTGCGCGGCGGTCCGCGTCAATCCTCCAGCGCGATCAGGTGGAAGAACGTGCCGGTGACGCGGCCGCGCCGATGCCCGGCGAAGCCGAGGTCGGTTCCTTCCGCATCCGCGACCCGGCAGAACGCCTCGTCCTCCGCCGGCGGTGGGGTGAGTTCGGTGGCGTAGTGGAACTCGTGGCCGACGAGGCGCAGCCCGGCCGGCCCCAGCAACCCGTCGCCGATCGGGTGGGCGACGCGGTATCCGAGATGGAGCTTGCGGGCCTTGTACGAGGTCGCGACCGGCAGCAACCCCGCCATCGGATGCCGGATGCCGGCGGCGTCCTCCAGGCTGTCACCCAGAACCATGTAGCCGCCGCACTCGCCGTGCACCGGCCGCGTCTCGGCGAAGGTCCGTAAGCCGTCGCGGAAGGTCGTGGCTGCGGCGATGCGGCCGGCATGCAACTCCGGATAGCCGCCGGGTAGCCAGCATACGTCGCAGCCGTCGTCCGGCGCTTCGTCGGCGAGCGGCGAGAACGGCACGATTTCGGCGCCTGCCGCCTGCCAGCCCGCCGCCTGATGCGGGTAGAGGAAGCTGAACGCCGCGTCTGCGGCGACCGCGATGCGCTGGCCGGGCGGGCAGGGGAGGGCGCCCGCGCCGACGGGGACCGCACCGCCCGCTGCGGCCAGGATCGCGTCGCAGTCGAGCCCCTCGACGGCGAGGTCGCCGAGGCGGTCGAGGCGGGCGTCGAGGTCGGCGGTCTCGCGCGCCTGGACGAGCCCGAGATGGCGCTCGGGCAGGACCAGCGACGCGTCCCGCATCAGCGCGCCGAGCACCGGGATGCCGACGCGCTGCAGCCCGGCCTCGACGAGGCGGCGATGGCGGGCGCTGGCGACCTTGTTCAGCACCACCCCGGCGATCTTGACGCGCCGGTCGTAGAGAGAGCAGCCGAGCGCGATGGCGGCGGCCGATTGCGCCGCCCCGGAGACGTCGAGCACCAGCAGCACCGGCCAGCCGTAGCGGGCGGCGATGTCGGCGTTCGCCCCCGTGCGGCCCTCGCCGGCGCGGACGCCGTCGAACAGGCCCATCGACCCTTCCGCCACGACGATGTCGGCATCGCGCACGGCAAAGCCCGCGACCGCGTCGAGGAGGGCCGGCCCCATGGCGAAGCTGTCGAGGTTCACGCTCGGATGGCCGGTGGCGGCGGCGTGGAAGGCCGGGTCGATGTAGTCCGGCCCGCATTTCACGCCCCGCACGCGCAAGCCGCGCCGGGCGAGCGCCCGCATCAGCGCGAGCGTCACGGTGGTCTTGCCGGAGCTCGACCGCGGCGCGGCGACGAGGATGCCGGGCACGCTCATGCGTTCGAATCCTCGGCGTCCACCGTCCCGACCGCGCCGCCGGGCCGGAACCGGCGGTCGTAGTCGGCGGCGTAGAGCGCGCTCTCGCGAAAGTCTTCGGCGCCGAGCGCCGGCCCGACGAGGATGAGCGCCGTGCGCTCGATGCCCGACCCCGCCACCAGGTCGGCGATCGTCGCCAGCGTGCCCGTGATCACCCGCTCGTCCGGCCAGGAGGCGCGGAACACCACGGCGGCCGGGCAGGGCGCGCCGTAGAACGGGATCAGCTCGGCGACGACCTTGTCCAGGATGTGGATCGAGAGGTGCAGCGCGAGGGTCGCGCCGGTGGCGGCGAAGGCGGCCAGCGTCTCGCGCTCCGGCATCGCGCTCGCCCGGCCGGAGGTGCGGGTGAGGACGACCGATTGCGCCACGCCCGGCACCGTCAGCTCGCGCTTCAAGAGCGCGGCCGCGGCGGAAAACGCCGGAACGCCCGGCGTGACCGTGTAGGGGATGCCGATGCGGTCGAGGCGGCGCATCTGCTCGGCGAGCGCGCTCCAGATCGAGAGGTCGCCGGAATGCAGCCGGGCCACGTCCTCCCCGCGCGCATGCGCCGCCTCGATCTCGGCGACGATCGCATCGAGGTCGAGCGGGGCGGTGTCGACGATCCGCGCGCCGGGCGGGCACCAGCCGAGGATCTCCGGCGCGACCAGCGAGCCGGCATAGAGGCAGACCGGGCAAGCCGCGATGCGGTCGCGCCCGCGCAACGTGATGAGGTCGGGGGCGCCCGGTCCGGCGCCAATGAAATGGACGGTCATGCGGTCGCGATCTGCGCCGCTCGGGCGCGCTTGGATTCAAGATTCGGGTGTTCGGCGCCCGTCGGCGCCATCGCCGCGAGCGCGCAGGTGACCCGCCCGTCGTCGATGCGGGCGAGGACGAGGCGTCCGCCCTCGCCAGCCACCGCCAGGGCGGTCGCCTCGGCCAGCGAGCCGACGCCGCGCGACTGCTCGATCCGGGCCGAGCGCGTCGGCACGCGCGGATCGACCGAAAGGAGCGCTTCGGGCTCCACCGACGCGGGCACGAGGCCGAAGGCGGCGGCGGCCTCTTGGATCGCCGGCTCGCCGGCGCGGTCGGCGGTGGTGACGATGGCGACGAGGGCGCCCCCGCACGCGGCCTCGTCGAGGGCGCGGCGGATCAGGGCGACGATCGCTTCGGGGGCGACGCCGTGCCGGAAGCCGATGCCGGCGACGAGGCGGGGTCCCGTCACGGCTTGGTCCAGGCCCATTGCGTCACCGGCATCGCCGCCCGCCATCCGTGCAGACCGCCGACCGGGTCGGCGCGGGCGATCGACAGCCGCCGCAGCGACCCGCCCTGCGCGGAGAAGGCGGCGAGCAGCACCGCCTCGCCCTCCAGCGTCACCGCGTTGGCCACGAGCCGGCCGCCGGATCGCAGGGCGGCCAAAGCCGCCGGCAGCACGCCCGGTGCCGAGAGGCCGCCGCCGACGAAGATCGCGTCCGGCGCCGGCAACCCGGCGAGCGCGTCCGGCGCCGGGCCGTGGACGACGGCCAGTCCCGGCACGCCGAGGGTCTGCGCGTTGCGGGCGATGCGCTCGGCGCGCGCGGGATGGGCCTCGATCGCCAGCGTCCGCATGGCGGGATGGCGCAGCATCCATTCGATACCGACCGAGCCGGCGCCGGCGCCGACGTCCCAGAGCAGTTGCCCCGCGAGCGGACGAAGCGCCGCGAGCGTCACGGCGCGGATCTCGGCCTTGGTCAGCTGCCCGTCGTTCTCGAACCAGCCGTCGTCGAGCCCGGCGGCGAGGCCGACCGCGCGACAGCCGGGCTCGCCGACCACCTCGATCGCCAGGGTGTTCAGGGCGTCGATGTCGCCGAGGTCAAAGCCGCGCGCCGGGCTCTCACGCAGGCGCTCGCGCGGGCCGCCCATGGCCTCGCACACCGTGATCCGCGAGGCGCCGAAGCCGCGTTCCGTCATCAGCGCCGCGACCGCGGCCGGCGTCGTCCCGTCCCAGGACAGGACGAGCAGGCGCGCGCCGGGCTGCAGGTGGCGGACGACCTGCGCGAGCGCCCGGCCGTGCAGCGTGACGCAGGCGCATTCGGCGAGCGGCCAGCCGAGGCGGGCGCAGGCGAGGCTGAAGGCGGAGGGAAGCGGGAAGGCGCGGATCTCGGCGGCCGGTACGATCCGGGCGATCTCGGCGCCGATGCCGTAATGGAACGGGTCGCCGGTGGCGAGCAGGCAGGTCGGCGTCCCGCGCCGCGCCAGGATGTCGGGATAGGCGTCCGAGATCGGACTCGGCCAGGCGCGCGATTCCGCATCGAGCCGGCCGGCGAGCGCGAGGTGGCGGCCGCCGCCATAGACCACGCGGGCGCCGTCGAGCGCCGCGGCGGCCGCGGGCGAGAGCCCGGCGCGGCCATCCTCGCCGATCCCGACGATCGCGAGCCACGGCGCGGGCCTCGACACCGGTTCGGGCCTATCGGACAAGGCGGCCATGCGGATCCTCATCCTCGGGGGCACGACGGAGGCCAGCGCCCTCGTCCGCGGCCTTCTCCCCCATCCCGGCCTCGCCGTCACCCTGTCGCTGGCCGGCCGCACCGCGAACCCGGCGGTCGAGGCGGTCCCGACCCGCGTCGGCGGGTTCGGCGGCGCCGAGGGTCTGGCCCGCTACCTGCGCGACGAGGCGGTCGATCGGCTGGTCGACGCCACCCACCCGTTCGCCGCGCGCATCGGCCGGAACGCCTCTGACGCCGCGGCGGCGGCCGGCGTGCCGCTCCTGGCGATCCGCCGCCCGGCCTGGGCGCGCGCGCCGGGCGACCTCTGGAACGAGGTCGAGAGTGTCGCGGACTGTGTCGCGGCGCTGGGCGCGGCGCCCCGGCGCGTCTTCCTCACGGTGGGCCGGATGGAGGTCTCTGCCTTCGCCGCGGCGCCCCAGCACGAATACGTCGTGCGCACGATCGAGCCGCTCGGCGACGCGCTCCCCGTGCCGCGCCTCACGGCGATCCGCGCGCGCGGCCCCTTCGACGAGGCCGCCGAGACGGCGTTGATGCGGGACGCCGCCATCGCGGTGCTGGTGACCAAGAACGCCGGCGGCGCCGCGACCTACGGCAAGATCGCTGCGGCGCGACAGCTTCGGCTGCCGGTGGTGATCGTGCGCCAGCCCTGGAAGCCGGCGGTCGAGACGGTGGCGGACGCAGCCGGGGCCGTGGCGCGGCTCGTCGGCGCGGGCCGGCCTCATCCGACGCTGCGCGGCGTGTAGACGAACGGCCGCTCGCCCGGCCCGCGCGGGATCAGCCGCGTGGTCGAGGCGCCGATGACGACCATCGTCGCCATGTCGGCGGTGGCCGTGCGCGCCTCGGTCAGCGTCATCACGCGGATCGCCTCGTCGGGGCGCGTCACGGCGCGGGCGAACACCACCGGCGTGTCGGGCCGCCGGATCTCGGCGGCGATGCCGAGGGCCTTGCCCAGCTGCCAGGGCCGAGCCGACGAGATCGGGTTGTAGAGCGAGACCACGAAGTCGGCGCGCAGCACGGCTTCGAGCCGGGCGGTGATCACGTCCCAGGGCTTGAGGTTGTCCGACAGCGAGAGCGCGCAGAAGTCGCCCCCCAGCGGCGCGCCGAGGCGGGCGGCCGCCGCCAGCATCGCGGTGATGCCGGGCTCGACGGTGATCGCGAGGTGGCGCCATGCCGGATCGCCGGCCTCCACCGCCTCGAACACCGCCGCCGCCATCGCGAACACGCCGGGGTCGCCGCCCGAGACCACCGCCACCCGCCGGCCGGAGGCCGCCAGTTCCAGCGCATGGCGCGCGCGGTCCACCTCGACACGGTTGTCGCTGGCATGCCGCGTCAGCCCCGGCCGATCGGGCACGCGGGAGACGTAGGGGATGTAGCCGATCAAATCCTCGGCCGCATCGAGCGCAGCCTGCGCGCGCGCGGTGAGCAGCCCGGCGTCGCCCGGCCCGAGGCCGACGACCGCGAGGCTTCCGCCTCCCGCGACACGTGCGCTCACGGCCTGCGGCCTTCGCCCGGCACGAGCACCATCGAGAAGTAGGGCGCCACGTCGTCAGGTTTGTCCGCCAGCGGCACCACGCGCTCGCCGGCCATGGTGCCGCGCTCGACGTAGACGGCGCGCCCGAGCAGCCCGGCCTCGCGCAGGGCGGCGCGGACCTTCGGCAGGTGGCGCCCGAGCTTCATGATCACGGCGGCGTCGGTGCCGGCGAGCCGCGCGGCGAGGTCGGCTGCCGGCAGGGTCGCCGGCAGCACCGTCAGCACGTCGTCGCCCCAGGTGATCGGCGTGCCGGCCTTGGTCCAGCAGCCCGACATGCCGGTGACGCCGGGCACGACCTCCACCGGGAATCGGTCCTTCAGGCGCCGCCACAGGTGCATGAACGAGCCGTAGAAGAATGGGTCGCCCTCGGACAGGATCGCCACGTCGCGCCCGGCGCCGAGGTGGTCGGCCAACTGTCCCGCCGCGTCGTCGTAGAAGGCGGCGAGCGCCCCGACGTAATCCGGGTGATCCGGGTGCAACTCGGTGGTGTAGGGGTAGGCGAGGGCGAACTCGCGGGCGGGCTCGGGCGGCAGCACCGCGTCGGCGATGGTGCGGGCGTTGCCGCGGCGGCCCTTCTTGCAGAAGTGGACGAGGACCGGCGCGTGCTCCAGCACCCGCATGGCGCGGACGGTGAGGTAGTCCGGGTCGCCCGGGCCCATGCCGACGCCGAACAGCGTGCCGGTGACGGCCGCCGCCGGCCGGTCCGGCTGCGCGGCCGGCGCCTCCGCGAAGCGGTTCTCGCCCGCGTCCATCACTCGATCTCGTTGGCGAGCGCGTTGACGGCGGCGGCTGCCATCGCGCTGCCGCCGCGCCGGCCGTGCACCACGACGAACGGCACGCGCCCGTCGCGCGCCAGCGCCTCCTTCGATTCGGCGGCGCCGATGAAGCCGACGGGGATGCCGATCACCGCCGCCGGCGGCGCGACGCCCTCGTCGAGGAGCTCGAGCAGGCGGAACAGCGAGGTCGGCGCGTTGCCGACCGCCACGACGCTGCCGGGCAGGTGCTCGCGCCACAGCTCCATCGCGGCGGCCGAGCGGGTGGTGCCCATCTCGGCGGCCATGGCCGGCACGCGCGGGTCGGTGAGGGTGCAGATCACGCGGTTCTCGGCCCGCATCCGCGCACGGGTGCAGCCGTCGGCCACCATCCGCACGTCGCAGAGGACCGGCGCACCGGCGCGCAGGGCCGCCTCGCCGGCCTCGGCGAAGGTCTCGGACATCTCGACGTCGGCCGGCAGGTCGGTCATGCCGCAGGCGTGGATCATCCGCACGATCACGCGCTCGGCGGTGCCCGACCAGCGCGAAAGGTCGGCCTCGGCGCGGATCATCGCGAAGGACCGGGCGTAGATCGCGCCGCCGTCGCGCAGGTACTCGTGGCGGGCGCTCATATCGTGGTCCCGATGGTTTGTTCGGCGCTTGGCTGCCGACGGAGGGAAGAGGGGCCGAACGCCTGTGCCAGCGCGCCGGGTTTCGCCCTCCATACGCGCTCCAGCGCCGCGTCGAAAGTCAGTTCCCAAGCCGGCGCATCGCCGGGCGCGCCGTCGAGGACGACGCCGTAGGTCCCTGCGCGCGCGACCAGCGTCAGGTCGGCGCGGCCCGGGTGGGCGCAGCCCTTGGCGCAACCGGAGACGTGCGCCGTCAGCCCCGCCGCGGCGAACGGTCGGAACGCCTCCGCGAGCCGGGCGGCATCCGCCCCCGTCGGCGTCGAGCCGGAGGCGCAGGCCGGCGCGCCGGGGCAGGTGGCGACCGCGCGGCGCGGGTCGTCGGGCGCGGTGACGAAGCCGGCGGCGGCGAGTTCGGCCGCCGCATCGCACCGACACTGCGACCGCGGGCCGCGCACCGGCAGGACGAAGCCGCGCGTCGGCGAGACGCGGATGTCGTCCGCGTCCAGGTCGTCCGCGACCTGCGCCAGCCGGACGAGCATCGCCACGGTGCAGCGTCCGAAGGGCGCTTCGATCGGGAGGAATGGCGGTGCTTCACCGGAGAAGGCGCCTTTCCCTCTCACCTCCCCAGATGAGGGGGGGAAGAGCGTCGCGCCGTTTGCCGACAAAGCCATCACCATCTCGGCACGCGCGTCGGCCGAAAGGTCGCGGACGCGGCGATGGCCGCTCGCGGCGAACCTGCTCAACAGCGCTGCGACCGCTGGCGCGACCCGCTCAGCGTCCCAGGTTCCGACCCACGCGACGCCGGACACTTCGGCGAGGCCCAAAACCGCCACGCCGGGTCCGACCGCTCGCACGTGGATGTCGGCCGCGATCTCCGCCGGATCGAGGCCGGCGCCCTCGATCAGCACCAGGGTCTTCGGCGGTAGGCCGGCGATGGCGATCCCGTGCGCCTCGATCGCGCGGGCGATGCCCGCCACGTCGATCGCCTCGCCTGCCAACCCGGCGAGCGGGCTCGTCAGGGTGAGGCGCTGCGGGCCGCCGTCGGCGCGCACGTCGCCGAGGCCGGCCGCGTCCAACGCCGCGACGAGACCGGGGCGGGTGGCCTCGCTCACGCCGCGCAGCTGCAGGTTGGCGCGGGCGGTGACGTCGACATGGCCGTTGCCGAAGACGCGGGCGGCGTCGGCCACCGCACGGAGCTGCGCCCGCGTCAGGATGCCGAGCGGCGGATGGATGCGCGCGAGCAGCCCGTCGCCGGTCGGCATCGGGCGGGCGAGGCTCGGGCACCAGCCGCGGCGGCTCGAGGCCTCGGGGAGGACGCGGCGGGACGCACTCATTCCGCCGCCTGCGGCATCAGCTCGTCGGCCGGCATCGCGTTGCGGCGGCTGGTCCAGAGCCCGCGGGCGCGGGCCTCGTCGAAGCGCTCCAGGATCGCCCGGGTCGCCGCCGGGTTGGCGGCGCGCAGGGCGTCGAAGGTGTCGAGGTCGGCGATCCAGGCGCCGTAGAGCCGGTCGAAGTCGGCGTCGGTCACGGCGTCGGTGGCGGCGGCGAGCACGAACACTGCGTCGAGCCCCTGGGCCAGCTCCTGCGCGCCGCGATAGCCGTGGCGAAGCTGGCCGGCGATCCAGCGCTGGTTCGCCAAGCGGGCGCGGACGAGGCGGGCGGCGTCCTCGCGGGCGGTGCGCGCCTTCGGCGCCTCGGGATTCGAGGCGTCGAGGCTGTAGAGCGTCGGCGTGCCGCCGGCGAGCGACGCCGCGGCCGCGAACCCGCCCATGGCGTCGGCGGCGGCGTCGCCGTCGAGCAGGTCGCGCTCGGCCACGTCGAAGGCGTGAAAGTAGGCGTCGGCCTGAGCGACCCGCGCGGCGAAGCCCGCATCCGCGCCCTCGGCGTCGCCGTAGGCGTGGCTACTGGCCGCGAGGTAGGCGCGCCCGAGGTCGTTTCGGTCGGCCCAGGCTCCGTCGAGGGCCGTCTCGGCGGCGCCGGCACCGTAGCGGCCGGGCGCCGCGCCGAAGACCCGGGCCTGCCCCTCGCCGCGGCGGCGGGCGGCGGCGAGGGGGTTCTCGTCGTCCTCCTCGTCGCGCTCGGCGACGGCGCGCGCGGCACGGTCGAGGAGGGCGAGGGTGTCGGGAAAGGTGTCGCGGAACGCGCCCGAGACACGGCAGGTCACGTCGATGCGCGGGCGGTCGAGCAGGGCGAGCGGCAGTACCTCGAAGCCGGTGACGCGGGTGGAGGCGTGGTCCCAGGTCGGGCGCACCCCCATCAGTGCAAGCGCGTGCGCCACGTCCTCGCCGCCGGTGCGCAGGGTCGGCGAGGCCCAAAGGTCCATGACGATGCGGGCGGGATATTCGCCCTCGTCCTGCAGGTGCCGCAGCACGATCGCGGCCGCCGCCTTCTCGCCGAGCAGGGTCGCCGCCCGGGTCGGCAGCGCGCGCGGATCGAGGGTGGTCAGGTTGCGGCCCGTCGGCATCACGTCGGTGCGCCCGCGCGAGGGCGAGCCGGACGGGCCGGGCGGCACGAAGCGGCCGTCGAGGGCAGCGAGCAGGCCGGCGCGCTCCGCGCGCGCGCTTGCGGCGACGGCGTCCGGCGCGCCGTCCGGTGCGCGGCCGAAGACGTGGAGCCCGTCCCGGAACGCGGTCTCGCCGAGGTCGCACAGATGCGCGTCGAGCGCCGCGAGTGCGTCGGCCATGGGCGTGTCGGCGTCGATGCCGGCGCCCCCCAGCAGGCCGGCCGCCTCGGCGTCGTCGAGGATGGCGCGCGCGATCAGCGCCGCGCGGCGCGGGTCGAGGACGCTCGCGGAGCTGTATTCCTCCACGAGCTCGCGCAGGCGCGCCGCCTCGGGATCGAGGCCGCCGGCCTCGACGGCGGGCGTCAGGTGCCCGAGGGCGACGCCGCCGAGCCGGCGCTTCAGCGGGGCCGCCTCGCCGGGATCGTCGACGATGAACGGATAGACCACCGGCAGGGCGCCGACGGCCCGCGCCGGCCAGCACCCGGGCGACAGCGCGACGGCCTTGCCCGGCAGCCACTCCGTGGTGCCGTGCGTGCCGAGGTGAACTAGGGCGTCGAAGTTGCGGCGCAGCCCGAGGTGGAACGCGAGGTAGGCGTGCGTCGGCGGCTCGTCGGGGTCGTGGTAGCCGGCCTTGCGGTCGTCCGACCGGCCCCGGTCGGGCTGGAGGAAGATCGCGATGCGGCCCGCCGCGCCCAGCTCTCCTTCTCCCGCAGAGGGGGGAGGGGATGTGTCGTGGCCGGACCTCACGATCCCGAATCGGAAGGAGCCGTCCCGGATGGCGGGGTCGGCGTCCGGCGCGCCCCAGCGTTCGGTCAAAACCTGGCGCGACGTCTCGGGCAGGGTCGCAAGCCAACCCCTGTAGTCGGCGAGCGACACCGCGAAACCCTGCACGCCGTCCGTCAGCGCGTGCATGAGCGCGGCGGCCTCCGGCAGCGATCCGCCCGCGTAGCCGGCGTCGGCGAGGTCCGACACGATCGCACGGGCGCTCTCGGGCGTGTCGAGCCCGACGGCGAAGCCGGCGCGGCCGCCGCGGGACGGGTAGTCGGACAGCACCACGGCGATCCGGCGTTCCGGCGCGGGCGTCGCGGCGAGGCGCAACCAGGCGGCGGCGCGGTCGGCGAGTGCGGCGATCCCCGGGGCGTAGGGGACCGCGCGGCGCTCGGCGTGCCCGTCGACGGCTTCAGCCTCCTGCTTGAACGAGATCGGAAACCCGGAGAGCCGGCCGTCGAACTCGGGTAGCGCCACCTGCATGGCGAGGTCGGCCGCGTTCATGCCGCGCGCCGAGGCCTCCCAGGCCTCCTG
Organism: Methylobacterium sp. WL8; assembly: GCF_008040045.1. Lineage (NCBI taxonomy): Bacteria > Pseudomonadati > Pseudomonadota > Alphaproteobacteria > Hyphomicrobiales > Methylobacteriaceae > Methylobacterium > Methylobacterium sp. WL8. Next base: position 54,723 of record NZ_VRVF01000001.1, read on the forward strand.
CGGGCTGCCGACCGTGAAGGCCTGCAGCACCGGGCAGTCGGCTGCGTCGAGGACGAAGCCGGCGTCCTCGCGCGCCGAGAAGGCGGTGGCGGCGACGATCAGGTCGGGCTTTCGCGCGCGGATCGCCGCGCGGACGACCTCGACCGCCTCCGGGTCCTTCAGGCTCGCCACCGCGACGGTCAGCGTCGCGATGCCCCGCTGGCGCAGCGCCGCGGCCAGCGCGTCGGCCGGCGCGCCGTCGCCGCCGAGCGCCGCCGAGCGGTAGGCCAGGATCAGCGCGTGCGGGGCGGGCGCGTCGGGTGCCGTCAACCCGAGCGGGGAGGCGCCGACGGACAGGGCGGTCTCCAGTGGCAGCGGCCCGCAGCCCGGGCACCAGGCGAACCCGCGCGGCAGGGTCTCGGGCGGCTCGACGGGTGTCGCGAAACCGATCTCGGCCGCGATCCGCCCGAGCATCCGGCGCAGGTTCTCGGGGCCGCCCGCGCGGAAATAGGCGTCGAGGATCGGGGCGAGGTCGGGCGCGGTCGAGAGCTCGACGAGGCGCGGGTCCGGCCGGTCGCAGCCGGGAAGGATCGCGAGCGGGATGCCGGCGGCCCGGGCCGCGGCGGCGCAGCGTTCGACGCCGTAGCGCCAGTAGTCGAGCCCGCCGAGGCAGCGGATGACGACGACCTTCGCCTTCGCCACCACCGTTTCGACGTAGAGGTCGACCGACATCGGGTGGCGCAGCCGCGACAGCTTGGCCAGCCGCAGAGACGGGAAGTCCGGCCCGCAGGCGGCGTGGGCGTTTGCCATGCCGAGCAGGTCGGAATCGGTGAACGACAGGAAGACGACGTCGCCGGGCTGCTGCCCGAGGTCGACCGCCGCCTCGCCGTCGTCGAGGCTCACCGTATCGATGCGGATCAGGTGCATGCGCTGAGTCAGCCTGCCGATTCGTCGGGCTCGTCGGCGATGAGGCGAGGCCGGTTCGGGAAGGTCACGCCGTCGTAGATTTCCGAGGCCGGCAGGACGATCCCGAGCGCTGAGATAGAGACCGTCGCGGCGAGGCCGAGCAGCCGTGTCTCGGCCCAAGTCCGGTCGGGCTCGCGCGTCCACAGGCGAACTTCCGCCGCGTTGGGCTCGACCAGCACGATGTGCTCGAGGTCGGCCATCGTGCGGTACTCGGCGAGCTTTTCGAACGCGTCGAAGTCCCGCGCGCTCGGCGACAGCACTTCGACGACGACCCGCGGCTGCGCCGCCTTGAGAGCGTTCGGATCGCGCGGCCCACAATCGACGCCGATGTCGGCGCGGCGGATCTGGCCGGGCAGCGTCTCGACGCTGCCGTCACCGGTGAACGGGCGGCATCCGCTGCCGCGCAAGGCCGTGCGCAGCCAAGCAAGGACGTTCACGACGATGTCGTCGTGGACGTTGCGAGCACCCGCCATCATCCGTACCGGCACTCCGCCGACGAGCTCGTAGCGCTCCGCCTGGGCTTCCTGCCAGGCGAAGAACGCATCCAGGCTCATCGGGCTCTCGCGGCGGTCCAGCATCCCGGGATCTGCGGTGGTCGTGAAAACGGGCAGTGTAGCGCGGGCGGCGGACAAGCCCTAGCCGGCCAGCGCTTCCGCGACCGCACCCTGGTCGAAACCCTTGAGGCCGATCACCACCAGGGTGCCGTCGCGCGGCTCGCTCGCGGTCCAGGGCCGGTCGAAATGATGGGTGATGCGGCGGCCGACGCCCTGCACCACGAGGCGCATCGGCTTGCCCTCGACGGCGCAGAAGCCCTTGATCCGCAGGACGCCCTTGGTCTCCGCCGCCTTCTCGACGCGGGCGGCGAGGTCGGCGGCGGTGATCGCGGTGCGGACCGGGAGCGCCACGGTCTCGAAGTCGTCGTGGTCGTGGTCCTCGCCCTCGCCGTGATGCGACGGGCGCGCGTCGAGGTCGTCCTCGGCGGCGGCCTGGAGGCCGAGCAGCACGCGCGGGTCGATCCGCCCGTGGGCGGTCTCGACCACCTTCACCGCGCGGGGAAGCTGGCGCTCCACCTCGACCCGGACTGCGGCGAGGCCGGCGGCGTCCATCATGTCGGCCTTGTTGAGCACGACGAGGTCGGCGCAAAGGAGCTGGTCCTCGAACACCTCTTCCAGCGGGTTGTCGTGGTCCACGGCCGTGTCGGCGGCGCGCTGGTTCGCCAGCGCCTCGGGGTCCTCGGCGAAGGCGCCGGACGCCACCGCCGGCCCGTCCACCACCGCGACGACGCCGTCCACGGTCACCCGCGAGCGGATCGCCGGCCACTGGAAGGCCTGGACCAGGGGCTTCGGCAGGGCGAGGCCGGAGGTCTCGATCAGGATGTGCTCGGGCGGGTTCGGGCGGTCGAGGAGCGCCGTCATCGCCGGCACGAAGTCGTCCGCGACGGTGCAGCAGATGCAGCCGTTGGGCAGCTCGACGATCGAATCCTCGGTGCAGCCCTCGATGCCGCAGGCGGCCAGGAACGACTTGTCGAAGCCGACGTCGCCGAACTCGTTGACCAGGATCGCGAGCCGGCGCCCGCCGGCGTTCTCGACCACGTGGCGCACCAGCGTCGTCTTTCCGGCACCGAGGAAGCCGGTGACGATGGTGCAGGGGATCTTCGCAACGATGGTCATGGGGATCTCGCCGATGGCTCAGGCCGCGCGCGGCGGAAACGGGGGGATGCGGGCGACGACGCCCTTGCGGAACTCTTGCGGGCGCTGCTTCCACGGCACGATCCCGTCGGGCGTGCCGGCGTAGAGCCCGACGCCGTCGAGGATGATGCGTGCCGACGCCGCGGGGTCGAGGTCGCCGTAGACGTAGGTCCAGCGATCCTCCGCCGCCACCGCGACGGTGCAGGGCCGCTTGCAGACGGAGAGGCACTCGACCGCCTCGATCGTCACCCCGTCGGGCGCCGGCAGCGCGCGCAGCGCGTCGAGCAGGCGGGCGCCGGCACGCGGGCCGTCCGGTGCGTCGCCTTCCATGCGGCAGGTGGTGCAGACGTAGAGGACCGTGTCAGCCACGGGCGCCTGCCGCGGTCTTCGGCCCGAAGGTCTGCCACGCGCGGCCGAACGCCAGCCCGATCACCGCCCAGAACACGAAGGCGATGGCGAGCGAGCGCGCGGCGAACTGCGCGGCGAGGCCGGCGGGAAGCTCGGAGGGCGTCGCCGCCACCTCCGGCGCGCCGGCCAGATGCGGCGCGACGATGAGCACAAGTCCGCCGAGGATCGTGATCGGCACCCGGCGGATCGCGATGAGGTAGATCCCCATCGCGGTGGCGGCGGCGGTCATCAGCCACCAGACCTGGCGCGCGACCAGAGGAGCCGCCTCGCTACCGGGCAGCTCCGGCGGCAGGCCCAGCGCCGGCGCGAGCGCCACGGCGAGGAAGCCGGCCACCGCGAAGGCGAGGCCGCGTTCGGGCGACGGCTCGCGGCCGGTCGCCAGCATCACCGCGCCGAGCAGCAGCGCGTAGCCGATCCCGCCGACGAGGGTCGCGAGCCCGGTGAACAGCATGCGCGGCAGGCCCGCGCCCGGCTGCCACTCGGGCGCGGCCTTGGAATCGTGGTCGTGCCCGGCATGCGCCAGCACGATCGGCAGGCGATCGGGCATCGGGGCGACGGCGGCTGCGGAGCCGGGGGTGGCCTGGGTCTCGTAGCGCTCGGCCGCGATGATCAGCGGCGAGGTGAGCGCGAGTTCGAGGCCCGTCACCAGGACGGCCGCGAGGAAGCCGGCGGCGAGCGCCGCCGACAGGAGCCGGATGAGCATGGGAGCGCCTGGGTTCAGGCGGTCAATGGCAGGGGAAGTTCTGCGTGTGCCGGAAGTCGTGCGCCGCGTTGTGCAGCGCCGAGGCGGGCGAGAAGCCGGCGAGGAACACGAGCCCGAGGCCGAGCATGGCGGCGACGGCGATGGCGACGAAGCCTTCGTTCGCGCGGGTGCCGGTTTGGGTGAGGGTCTGGGTGGTCATGTCGACAACATCTCCGGCCGCCCCGCCGGCGGCGTTCGAGAAAGCGCGGGGGACGGCAGGTCTCCTGGCTCGCGGATCGCCGCGCCTGCCGCCTTCCCGAAACATCGGTGGCCGAGGGCAGGAGCTAACCGCTCACAGTTGCGGGGGCAGCCGCGGAATCGGGTTTCCCCTCACCGCATTCCCTTTTCACCCCGTCTCCGGGGCACCGTCTCCACCAGCCATAGCCTGTCCGGCGCACCCGCACAACGGAGGCTTTGACGGGCACGCCACGGTTGGGGCATGGGTCTTCGCCATGCAGCAGGCCGCGCCTCGGACGACCCTCGTGCTCGGCGGTGCGCGCTCGGGCAAGAGCGCCTACGCCGAGAGGCTGATCGAGGCGGAGCCCGGCCCCTGGTTCTACCTCGCAACGGCGCAGGCCTGGGACGACGAGATGCGCGCGCGGATCGCCCTCCACCGGTCCCGCCGGTCCGGCGACTGGATCACGCGGGACGTGCCGACGGCGCTGGCCGCGGCGATCGCCGACGCGCCGGGACCGGTGCTGGTCGACTGCCTCACGCTGTGGCTCACGAACCTGATCCTCGCCGACGCAGACCTCGACGCCGAGACGCAGGCCCTGGTCATCGCCTGCCGGGCGGCGCGGGGCCCCCTCGTTCTGGTCTCGAACGAGGTCGGCCTCGGGATCGTCCCGGACAACGCGCTCGCCCGCCGCTTCCGCGATGCGGCCGGGCGCCTCCACCAGGCCCTCGCGGCCGAATGCGACCGCGTCGTGCTGACGGTCGCCGGGTTGCCGCTGACCGTGAAACCGCAGGGAACGTCATGACCGACGACGCCAAGCCCGACGACGCCAAGCCTGACGACGCCAAGCCTGACGACGCCAAGCCTGACGACGCGACGCGCCATCGCGAGAAGATGGAGAAGCGCAAGGCGGTTCAGGACGCCGAGGTGGCGGCCAAGACGATCGAGAAGGGGCTCCTCATCGTCAACACCGGCCCCGGCAAGGGCAAGACCACGGCGGCGCTCGGCCTTGCGCTCCGCATGCTCGGACGCGGGCACCGGGTCGGCATCGTGCAGTTCATCAAGGGCGCCTGGGACACCGGCGAGGCGCATGCGCTCAAGGTCTTCGGCGACCGGGTCGCGTGGCACGCCATGGGCGAGGGCTTCACCTGGGAGACGCAAGACAAGGCTCGCGACATCGCCGCCTGCCTCAACGCCTGGAACCAGGCGACCGACCTGATGGCCGACCCCGGCATCCGCCTGCTCATCCTCGACGAGCTCAACATCGCGCTGCGCTACGACTACCTCGACCTCGATGCGGTGGTCGCGACGCTCAAGGCCCGCCGCCCGGACCTCCACGTCGTCGTCACCGGCCGCAACGCCAAGCCCGCGCTGATCGAAGCCGCCGACCTGGTCACCGAGATGGGCAGCGTGAAGCACCACTTCGCAGCGGGCGTGAAGGCGCAGGAGGGCATCGAGTTTTGATCGGTCGTCGGCGCGGCGTGGTGCGCCTTCCAGGCCAGCCAGTCCTCGATGCGCAAATTTTCGACGCGGTCGAACTCGCGGCCGTTGTCCGCGAATGCGGGCAATGTGCGAGCGCCGCGCAAGCATCGGCCTACAAATCCACTGGGTCCGGCTCTGCCCGATCGACAGGCTCGATATCGCCTTCGCGATCGAGCGATGGAAGCCCGTCGAGCGGGGCGATCAGGGTCGGGTGCACGATCGTATCAATGGCGAAATGGTCGCCGTCGCTTTGCATGACGGCGTGGTTCCGATTTTCAGGAAGCACTCTGATCGTTCGCTTCATTGCATCCGATCGCTCCGCTTTCTGGCGAGCTTATGCCGCGCGGAAGGAGGAAGGACATCTTTCTTCCTTCGCCATGCCTTCGGTGACGGCATGACCCGCGCCCTGATGATCCAGGGCACCGGCTCCGACGTCGGCAAGTCGCTGATCGTCGCCGGGCTCGCGCGGGCCTTCACCCGGCGCGGGCTGCGCGTGCGCCCGTTCAAGCCGCAGAACATGTCGAACAACGCCGCCGTCACCGCCGACGGCGGCGAGATCGGGCGGGCGCAGGCGCTGCAGGCGCGGGCGGCCGGCGTCGCGCCGTCGATCCACATGAACCCGGTGCTGCTCAAGCCGCAGAGCGAGGTCGGCTCGCAGGTTGTGGTGCAGGGCCGCATGGTCGCGACCGTGAAGGCACGCGACTACCAGGCCTGGAAGCCGAGGTTGCTGGAAGCGGTGCTCGACAGCTTCTCGCGGCTGAAGGCCGAGGCCGACCTCATCCTCGTCGAGGGTGCTGGCTCGGCCTCCGAGGTGAACCTGCGCGCCGGCGACATCGCCAACATGGGCTTCGCCCGCGCCACCGACACGCCCGTGGTGCTGCTCGGGGACATCGACCGCGGCGGGGTCATCGCCAGCCTCGTCGGCACCAAGGCGGTGATCGACCCGGACGACGCCGCGATGATCGTCGGCTTCCTGGTCAACCGCTTCCGGGGCGACCCGACCCTGTTTTCCGACGGGATGGACCTGATCGCGCGCCACACCGGCTGGCCGAGCCTCGGCCTGATCCCGCATTTTCCGCAGGCCGCGCGCCTGCCGGCCGAGGACGTGCTCGGGCTCGTTGGGTCGGCCGGCCCGGCCGCGACCCGCATCGCCGTGCCGGTCCTGCCCCGGATCGCCAACTTCGACGACCTCGATCCGCTTCGCGCCGAGCCGGCGGTGGAGGTGGTGCTGGTGCGTTCCGGCGAGCCGATCCCGGGCGACGCGGCCCTGGTGCTGCTGCCGGGATCCAAGACCACGATCGACGACCTCGATTTCTTCCGCGCGGAGGGATGGGACGGGGATCTGCGGGCGCATCTACGCCGCGGCGGGCGGGTCCTGGGGCTGTGCGGCGGCTACCAGATGCTCGGGCGGACGCTGTCCGACCCAGACGGCATCGAGGGCGCGCCGCGCACCGTTCCGGGGCTCGGGCTGCTCGAGGTCGACACGGTGATGACGCCCCTGAAGCGCCTCGAGGCGGTTTCCGGCACGAGCCTGCCCGACGGCATCCCGTTCTCCGGCTACGAGATGCATGTCGGCGACACGACCGGCGCCGATTCGAGCCGGCCGCTGCTGCGCCTGGCCGACGGACGCGCCGACGGGGCGGTGTCGGCCGACGGGCTGGTCTGCGGCACCTACGTTCACGGACTGTTTTCCGACGACCGGCAGCGGGCCGCCTGGCTCGCCCGCCTCGGCGCGCGATCCGACGGCGCCTCCTACGAGGCCGGCATCGAGCGGGTGCTCGACGCGCTCGCCCTGCACCTCGAACGCCACGTCGACTGCGACCGGCTGCTGGCGCTGGCCCGGTAGGGACTCGCGCGCGTGACAGGCGAGCGGGTCCTGTTCCCGTCGCGGGTGATACGCGCTCCGAACCGCGCCACCGCCCGATAGGCAGGCGCCGCGTCCCGGCCTAGGCTCCGCCGAAAGCGCGGTCCTTCGCGAAGGGACCGCCGGACGCCGAGGAACGCCCTATGACGCCCATTGACACCGCGGCCGACGACGCGCTCGCCCGGCGCACGATCGCGACGGTGACGTGGCGGCTGATGCCGCTGCTCGGGGTGATGTACCTGGTCGCCTACATCGACCGGCAGAACATCTCCTACGCCAAGCTGCAGATGGTCGGGGATCTGGGATTGAGCGAGAGCGTCTACGGGCTCGGCGCGTCGCTGTTCTTCCTCGGCTACTTCCTATGCGAGGTGCCCGCCAACGTCATCCTGGAGCGGGTCGGCGCGCGGCTGTGGTTCGCCCGGATCATGGCGACCTGGGGCCTGATCACGGTGCTGCTCGGCTTCACCCAGAACACGCTGATGTTCTACGTGCTGCGCTTTCTGCTGGGCGTCGCCGAGGCCGGCTTCTTCCCCGGCGTGCTGTTCGTGCTGACCCTGTGGTTCCCGCAGAAGCACCGCGCCGCGATGATCGGCTGGTTCATGATCGCGAGCGCGGTGGCCAACGCCGTCGGCGCGGCGGTCGGCGGGGCGCTGCTCGACCTCGACGGCGCGCTCGGGCTCAAGGGCTGGCAGTGGGTCTTCGTCAGCACCGGCGTGCCGGCGCTGTTCCTTGCGGTGATCGTCCTGCTCGTCCTGCCGGAGGGACCGGAGAAGGCGCCCTGGCTCGATCGCGCCGGCCGCGACTGGCTCAGCCGGACGCTGGAACAGGAGCGCGAGGCCGGCGGCAAGGTCGAGCACGGCAACCCGTTCGCGGCGCTCCTCGACCGGCGGGTGTGGATGCTCGCCAGCGTCTACGTCGCGTTCCCGCTTGGCGCCTACGGCCTGAGCTACTGGCTGCCGACGGTGGTGTGGAGCTTCGGCGTCACCAACACCGTCAACGGCTTCATCAACATCATCCCGTGGGTGGTCACCGGGTTCGCCCTGTGGTGGGTGCCGCGGCATTCCTCGCGGACGGGCGAGCAGACCTGGCACGTGGTCGGGCCGGGGCTCGTCGCGGCCGCGGCGCTGGCGCTGAGCGTGGTTGTGCCGGGGTCGGGCCTGAAGTTCGCCTGCCTGTGCGTGGCCGCCGCCGGCATCTTCTCGGCGCAGCCGGTGTTCTGGTCGCTGCCGCCGACCTTCCTGAAGGGCGCCTCGGCCGCGGCCGGCATCGCGGCGATCAACTCGGTAGGCAACCTCGGCGGCTTCATCGCACAGAACGCGGTGCCGATGATCCGAGACCGCAGCGGCAGCGACCTCGTGCCGATGATCTTCCTCTCGGCCTGCCTCGTGGTCGGCTCGTGCCTCGTCTTCGTGGTGCTCGGCGCCCTGCAGCGCGACGCCGGCCGCCGCGCCGCGGTTCAGAGCGTAACGAGCAAGGCGCCGACGGTCGCGAGCCCCCACAGCAGTGCGCAGGCGGTGCGGTAGAGGCGCAGCGCCCGCGCGATGTCCTCGGCGGTGGCCGCCGCGCGGCCGTCGCCCATCCAGGCATCCTCGACCGCGACGCCGGCGTAGACCCGCGGGCCGGCGAGCCGCAGGCCGAGCGCGCCCGCCATCGCCGCCTCCGGCCAGCCGGCGTTCGGCGACCGGTGGCGGCGTGCGTCGCGGCGGATCGCGCGCCAGGCGCCGGCCGGCGAGGCGCCGCGATGGAGCCCGGCGGCGGTGACGATCAGCACGGCGGTGAGCCGCGAGGCCGGCAGATTCACGAGGTCGTCGAGGCGGGCCGAGGCCCAGCCGAACGCTTCGTGACGCGGGGTGCGATGGCCGACCATGCTGTCGGCGGTGTTGATCGCCTTGTAGAGCGCACCGCCCGGCAGGCCGCCGAGCCCGATCCAGAACGCCGGCGCGACGATGCCGTCGGAAAAGTTCTCCGACAGGCTCTCGATCGCGGCGCGACAGATCGCGGCCTCGTCCAGAGTCTCCGGATCGCGCCCGACGATCATCGCGACCGCACGGCGACCGCCGACGAGGCCCTCGGCCCGCAGGCCCTCCGCCACGCGGGCGACGTGCTCGTCGAGGCTGCGCTGCGCCGGCAGGCTGGCACTGGCGAAGGCGAGCAGCGCGATCGCGGGAAGCGTGCCGGCCAGTCCCGCCAGCGCCGTGAGGCCGAGCGCGACGGCGCCGACGACGGCGACGAGGATCAGGAGGGCGAGCACCCCGCCGAGCCGCCGCGCCCGGGCAGCCCCTCGGTTCAGCCCGCGGTCGAGCGCGGCGATCAGCCGGCCGATCCAGGTGACAGGGTGGCCGAGCGCCCTGTAGAGCGCGTCCGGATAACCGAAGGCCGCCTCGATCGCGAGGGCGAGGGCGAGGATGGCGAGCGTGTCGGGCGGATGAGCGAGCGCGGAGGACATGGCGTCTGGGATTTCGGTGTGCCCGAGGGGGAGCCGATCGCCCATGGCGGCGACCTCGACGCGGCGCGCCGGATGTTCCCGCAGGCGCCGGAGCCGTGGCTCGACCTCTCGACCGGGATCAATCCGGTCCCCTATCCCTGCCCGCCGCTCGACGCCACCCTGTTCCACCGGCTGCCCTCGGTGGCCGACCACGCGGCCCTGCGCGCGGCGGCGGCGCGGGCCTACGGCGCGGCGGCTTCCTGCATCGTGCCGGCGCCGGGCACGCAGATCCTGATCGAGACGATCCCGCGCCTCGTCGCGCCGAGCGCGGCCGCCGTCGTCGGGCCGACCTATGCCGAGCACGCGGCGGCCTGGGCGCGGGCCGGGCATGCGGTCTCGGCGGTGCGCGACCTCGGCGAGGCCGGGGACGCGCAGGTCGTCGTCGTGGTCAACCCGAACAATCCCGACGGCCGGACCTGGCCGGCGTCGACCCTGCTGGCGGCGGCCGACGACCTGTCCGCCCGCGGCGGGATGCTCCTCGTCGACGAAGCCTTCGCCGACTTCGAGTCCGTCGTGAGCCTGTGTCCCTATCTCCGCCCGGGACTCGTGGTGCTGCGCTCCTTCGGCAAGACCTACGGGCTCGCGGGCCTGCGGCTGGGCTTCGCCGTCGCCGAGGCGGGCCACGCGCGCCGGATCGCCGCCGCGCTCGGGCCGTGGGCCGTCGCCGGGCCGGCGCTGGCGATCGGCCGAGCCGCCCTCGGCGACGCGACGTGGCGCAGCGAGGCCGCAGCCGCGCGCGCCGCCGACGCGGGACGGCTTGACCGCATGATCGCGCGGGCAGGCGGTACGTCGGTCGGCGGGACCGTCCTGTTTCGCACCGCCGACTTCCCCGATGCGCCGGGCCTGTTCCGACGGCTCGGCCAGGCCGGCATCCATGTCCGGCGCTTCACGGAGGCGTCGGCGCGCCTGCGCTTCGGGCTTCCCGCGGACAAGGACGCCTGGTGCCGCCTGTCGCGGATCCTCCGGTGAGGGCGGATCCTCAGGTCAGGGTGGGGCGCCGATCGAACACGGCGACGAGGAGGGCGGCGACGGCGAAGGCGATGCCCACCAAGCAGACCCCGGCCCAGCCGGCGAGCAGGAAGGCCTGCGATCCGGCGTAGGCGCCGATCGCCCCGAACACGAACATCGCCGTGAACAGCACTGTGTTGATCCGCCCGCGGGCGCCGGGGACGAGGGCGTAGGCGCGGGTCTGGTTGGCGATCAGTGCCCCGTTCATGCCGATGTCGATCAGCAGCACGCCGACGGCCACGGCGCCGAGCGACCACGTGCCGCCGGCCCAGAGCACCGCGAAGGCCGCGACGACGAGGAGGCTGCCGCCGACCACCACGGGCCGCGCCCCGCGCAGGTCGGTGAACCGGCCCGAGACCGGTGCCACCAGCGCGCCGCAGACGCCGATCACCCCGAACAGCCCGGCGCCGGCCGCGGTCAGGTTGAACGGCTCGGCCTCCACGAGGAGCGCGAGCGTCACCCAGAACGCATTGAAGGCGGCAAACAACAGCGCCTGCGACAGGCTGGCGTTGCGCAGCACGGGCTGCGTCTTCGCCAGGTGCAGGATCGACAGCATCAGCGCGCGGTAGCGCAGACGCTTGGCCTCCGTGCGCGGCAGGGTCGCCGCCGCGATCGCCGCCATCCCGAGCGAGACCGCGGCGGCCGCGAAGAACACCGCCCGCCAGCCGAGATGCGCGCCGACGAAGCCGCTGACCGTCCGGGCGAGCAGGATGCCCGAGAGCAGCCCGGTCATCACCTGCCCGACGACGCGCCCGCGGCTGGCATCCGGCGCGAGTTCCGCCGCGAAGGGCACCGCCTGCTGCGCCGCCGACGAGAGGAAGCCGATCAGCAGGCTCGCGAGCACCAGGACGGATAGATTCGGGCTGAGTGCCGCGACCACCAACACCACGCTCAGCGCGAGCAACTGCGCGATGATCAGCTGGCGCCGGGGCCAGGCGTCGCCGAGCGGCACGAGGCCGACGATGCCGAGCCCGTAGCCGACGAGGCACGCGGTCGGCACCCACAGGGCGGCGCGCGGCCCGAAATCGGCCACGAGCAGCCCGAGCAACGGCTGGTTGTAATAGATGTTGGCGACCGCACCGCCGGCGATCAGCGTCAGCCCGATCCGCGCGGTCGTGCTCAGAGCCGGATGCGGCGAAACCGTCGAGACGTCGCTCACGAGCGGGCTTTCGGATCGCGCGAGCGGTTCGGCGCTGTGAGCATGTCGGTCGGCTCTCGCATGGTGGGTGATCGAAAGTCGCCTAGGCGGGGTCCGGTGCCATGGCAACGGCGGGTGGCGCAGGGCACGGCCGCGTAGGAGTGGCGCACCCGGTGTCGATTCCGGACCCGCCTCCCTATGTTCCTTTGCGGAACGTTGTTCCGCGCACGGCCCGATCGCTCGCAATCGATTTGTCGATCGAGGCGTTCCGGGTTCTGATGCCGTTCATGCGACGGATGACACCGATTCGTGCCGCGGAGCGCATCCGACGCTTCGAGAAGGAGAGGATTTTCATGCCGAACTACCGGGTGGATTTCGAGAAGCAGATCTTCGGGCTTCCCTTCACCATCGGATCGGTGGAGATCCATCGCGCGCGCGACCCCGACCGCGCCCGGCGGGCCGCCGAGCTGAAGTTCGCCCGCCAGTACGGCCTGGGCGACTGGCGCGAGCGCGCCGACAGCGCCGTGGTGGCGCAGGCCGGCGACGAGCGCCGATAGGGCGTCGTACCTCGCCCGGAGGGTCTGGTCCCGCGCGCCGTCACGCCGTAAACGGTGTGGCCGACGGCATCGCCGTCCGGGACGACCGGGGCCTCCGCGGCGGCCGGTTTCGAGGCGAGACGCGGACGGCGATCCATGGCGGCGATCTCTTTCTTCGGCGACCTCCTCCAGACCATCAGCGATCGCGGTCGCGACCTCATCGGCATCGGCCGCGGCGACCTCGCCGCCCGGGCCAACGCCGCCGAACTGGTCAAACTCTGCGACGACCTGATCTCGCGGCGCGGCGAAGCCTCCGGCGTCGCCCTGGCGCGGCTGATCCTCGACCGTTACGCGACGCTGGGCACCGACGAGCGCCACGCCTTCCTGCGGCTCATCGCCATCGAGTTCGACGCGGATCACGACGCGGTGGACGCCGCGATCGAGGCCTACCGCGCCGACCCGACCCGCGCGCGCCTCGGAAGCCTGCACGAATCGGCCGAGCCGCGCTCCCAGGAGCTGATCCGCCGCCTCAATCTCGCCCGCGACGGGACGCTCAGCCTCGTGCGCATGCGCGAGGACCTGTTCGACCTGCGCCGAATCCTGCGCGACGAGGGCGAGCCCAACCTGATCGACGCCGCCGACAGCCTCGATTCGGATTTCGAGCACCTGTTCGCCTCGTGGTTCAATCGCGGCTTCCTGGTGCTGCGCCACATCGACTGGACGACGCCGGCCCACATCCTCGAAAAGATCATCCGCTACGAGGCGGTCCACGAGATCGCCGGATGGGACGACCTGCGCCGCCGCATCCAGCCGGTGGACCGGCGCTGCTTCGCCTTCTTCCACCCGGCGCTGGTCGACGAACCGCTGATCTTCGTCGAGGTCGCCCTGACGAGCGCGATCGCGCCGGCGATCGCGCCGATCCTGTCGCAGGCGCGCGACCCGCTGCCGCTGAAGTCGGCGACCACGGCGATCTTCTACTCGATCTCGAACTGCCAGAAGGGCTTGGCCGGCGTCACCTTCGGCAACTTCCTGATCAAGCAGGTGGTGGAGGACCTCGCCCGCGAGATCCCGACCCTGAAGACCTTCGTCACGCTCTCACCAGTCCCGGGCTTCGCGCGCTGGCTCGACCGCGAGCGGCGCGCGGACGCCCCGCAGGGCCTGACCCGCGACGACATCGAGGCGTTGCGCCAACTCGACGAACCGGATTGGGCGACCGATAAGGCGAAGTCCGACGCCGTGCGCAAGGCGCTGCTGCCGGCCGCCGCCGCCTACTTCCTGCGCGCCAAGAACGAACGGGGCCGACCGCTCGATCCGGTGGCCCGCTTCCACCTCGGCAACGGTGCCCGGCTCGAGCGGATCAACTTCCTCGGCGACGTCTCGGAGAAGGGGCTGAAGCAGTCCTACGGGCTGATGGTCAACTACCTCTACGACCTGTCGGCGATCGAGAAGAACCACGAGACCTATGCCAACCTCGGCACGGTGTCGGCCTCCGGCGCCGTTTCGCGCGAGTTGCGCGCCAACCTGCCGCCGCCGCGCTCCGTCGCCCTCGCCGAGGCGTGAGGCGGGTGGGCCGAAGTCGATCATCCGTTCCGCTGGGCGTTGTGTCATGACGAATCATCTCTTCGCGCTGATCCGCGAGGCCTTGCCGGCGGAGGCCGCGGCCAAGACCTTCATCGAGACTCCGGACGGGCGCCGCCACAGCTACGCCGACATGCTCGCGCGCAGCGGCGCCTACGCGAACGCCCTCGTTGCCGCCGGCGTCCGCCCTGGCGACCGGGTCGCGGTGCAGGTCGAGAAGAGCGCCGAGGTGGTGTTCCTCTATCTCGGCGCGGTCCGGGCCGGCGCGGTCTTCCTACCGCTGAACACCGCCTACACGGCGGCCGAGGTCGCCTACTTCCTCGGCGACGCCGAGCCCGCCCTGTTCGTCTGCGACCCGGCCAAGCGCGCGGCTTTGGCGCCGGTCGCCGAGAATGCGGGTACCACCCGCGTGCTCACCCTCGACGCCGCCGGCCGAGGCACCATCGCCGAGGCGGCTGACGCGCAAGGGGCGGACTTCGCGGACGTGGCGCGGGGGCCGGAGGATCTCGCCGCGATCCTCTACACCTCCGGCACCACGGGGCGCTCGAAGGGCGCCATGCTCAGCCACGATAACCTCGCCTCGAACGCGCGCACGCTGGTCGAGGCCTGGCGCTTCACCGCCGACGACATGCTGATCCACGCGCTTCCGGTGTTCCACACCCACGGGCTGTTCGTGGCGATCAACACCGTGTTGGCCTCGGGCGGCAGCATGCTGTTCCTGCCGCGGCTCGACGCCGGCCTGATCCTCAAGCTGATGCCGCGGGCGACCAGCATGATGGGCGTGCCGACCTTCTACACCCGCCTGCTCAAGGATCCCGGCCTGACCCAGGCGGCGACCGCGCATATGCGGCTGTTCACCTCCGGCTCGGCGCCGTTGCTCGCCGAGACCCACGCCGAATGGCAGGCCCGCACCGGCCACGCCATCCTCGAGCGCTACGGCATGACCGAGACCAACATGAGCACCTCGAACCCCTATGGCGGCGAGCGCATCGCCGGCACGGTCGGGTTCCCGTTGCCGGGCGTCGAGCTACGCGTCGTGGATCCGGACACGGGGTCCGCGCTCGGTCCCGAACAGGTCGGGATGATCGAGATGAAGGGTCCGAACGTGTTCAAGGGCTACTGGCGCATGCCCGAGAAGACCGCGGCCGAGTTCAAGGTGGACGGCTACTTCGTCACCGGCGACCTCGGCAAGGTGGACGGGCGTGGGTACGTCCACATCGTCGGCCGCGGCAAGGACCTCATCATCACCGGCGGCTTCAACGTCTACCCGAAGGAGGTCGAGACCGAGATCGACGCGATGCCGGGCGTCGTCGAATCGGCGGTGATCGGCCTGCCGCACGCCGACTTCGGCGAGGGCGTCACCGCAATCGTGGTCGGCGCCGAGGACGCCCCCGACGAGAAGGCGGTGCTTGCCTACCTCGAAGGGCGCCTCGCCCGCTTCAAGTGCCCGAAGCGGGTGCTATTCGCCGACGACCTGCCGCGCAACGCCATGGGCAAGGTCCAGAAGAACATCCTGCGCGACCAGCACGCCGGCCTGTATCGCGACGGTGCCGGCGCAGCCTGACCGGTCAAGGATTGAGCGTTCGCCGCGTTCGCTTACCGAGGCGGCGTGCCGCCCGCGCCTCCGGCAGGCGCGTCCGAGCGAGAGCCCGCTGGATCACTCCGCCGCCTGCTGCATCCGCAGGCGCTGGTTCTGTCCGATGGTGCGGGAGATCAGGGAGCGGCGCGCGCTGTAGCTGGCCGAGACCAGGGGATAGTCCACCGGCAGGCCCCACTTGGTGCGGTAGGCCTCGGGCGACAGGCCGCGCAGCGTGAGGTGCCGGCGCAGCGCCTTGTAGGGCTTGCCGTCCTCGAAGCTGACGATCGTGTCCTGGCGGATCGAGGCGCGGATCTGCGCATCGGTCGGCTTGGCCAGCACCGGCTTCGGCGGGGTCGCCAGGCCCGTGAGCGAGCCGTGGACCGTGCGGATCAGGTCCGGCAGGCCTGTCGCCGGTACGGAGTTGCGCGCGACGTAGGCGGTGAGGATCTTCGCGGCGAGGGCGATGGGGTCCGTCGTGGTCTGCACGGTTCGTCTCCTTCCGAAGGCTGTCGGGTCGGTGCGTGTCCAAACGTGCTGTCGCCGGGAACTCGATGTCGGCGTCGTCGATCACCCGGAACGGTCGCGGCAGGTCGGCCTGCCGCGGCACGATTATGCGCGCGGAAGGCCGAAACACAACTTCTGCGCGACTCAATCAGTGATTTAAATCTACTTAGAATTGATTAACAGGCTCAAGTCGGTTGCAATAAGACGCCTCTGAGGTCGTCGCCCTGCGGTTTCGCGTTTGGGAGCATGAGGTTGGCCACCACCGACGCGTCGACGCCTCGACAGTCCAAGCTATACAATTCCCGGTTGCATTTGCGGTCATCGGCCGAGTGCGGCGGTTTGGGCGCGGCTCAGGTCTTTACCGCTGGGCGATCGTCGCCGAGAACCGGATGCGGAGGAGCGCATCATGGAAGTCCTGGTCGTCGGTGCGGGCGTCGTCGGTCTCGCGGTGGCGCGCGCCCTTGCACTGCGGGGACACGAGGTGGTCGTGGCGGAAGCGGCCGAGGCGATCGGCACCGGCGTGTCCGCGCGCAACTCGGAGGTGATCCACGGCGGGATGTACTACCCGGCGGGCTCGCTCCGGGCGAAGCACTGCGTCGCCGGCGCGCGGATGCTCTACCGTCTCTGCGCGAGCCACG
The DNA here is from genome assembly GCF_008040045.1 of Methylobacterium sp. WL8. Lineage (NCBI taxonomy): Bacteria > Pseudomonadati > Pseudomonadota > Alphaproteobacteria > Hyphomicrobiales > Methylobacteriaceae > Methylobacterium > Methylobacterium sp. WL8. The sequence continues at coordinate 71,493 of NZ_VRVF01000001.1, forward strand.
GCATCGGCCACCGCGCCTGCGGCAAGCTGATCGTCGCCACGACGGACGCCGAGGCCGGGACGATCGCCGCGATTCGCGATCGTGGCGTCGAGAACGGCGTCGAAGGCCTGGAGCTGCTGGACGCCGCCCAGGCCCGGCGCCTGGAACCCAACATCTCCTGCACCGCAGCGCTGCTGTCGCCGCAGACCGGCATCGTCGACAGCCACGGCCTGATGCTCGCCCTGCAGGGCGAGCTCGAGGATCGCGGTGGGGCGATCGCGCTCCATACTCCCGTCACGGGTTTGGCGCGCAAGGCTGGCCGCTGGGTCGCGACCTTCGGTGGCGCGACGGCGGGCGAGTACCCGTGCGATGCCGTCGTCAACGCCGCCAGCCTCGACGCGCAGACGCTCGCCGCCCACACGGACGGGTACCCGGCCGAGCGGGTGCCGCGTCGCGTCCTGGCCCGGGGCAACTATTTCGGCTTCACCGGCAAGGCGGCCTTCGGACGCCTGATCTACCCCGCGCCGGTCGAGGGCGGGCTCGGCACCCATCTCACCCTGGATCTCGCCGGCCGCATGCGCTTCGGGCCCGACGTCGAGTGGATCGATGCGATCGACTACCGGGTCGACCCGTCCCGCGGCGACGCCTTCTACGCCGCGATCCGGCGCTACTGGCCGGGCCTGCCCGACGGATCGCTGGTCGCGGATTATGCCGGCATCCGGCCGAAGCTCACCGGCCCCGGCGAGCCGGCCGCCGACTTCCGCGTGGACGGGCCGGCGGAGCACGGCCTGCCCGGCCTCGTCCACCTGTTCGGGATCGAGAGCCCAGGCCTGACCGCGAGCCTGTCGCTCGCCGAGGACGTGGCCGACCGGCTGGCGGCGTGACGCGCACGGGCTCGGAAGGCCCGCGAACCGTCAGGACAGGATGCGCAGGGCCAGCGGCACGAAGATCGCGGTGAGGAAAGCGTTCAGACCCATGGCGATGCCGGCGAAGGTGCCGGCGACCTCGCTGACCTGGAACGCCCGCGCGGTGCCGACCCCGTGGGCCGCGAGCCCTACCGCGAAGCCGCGCGCCCGCATGTCCCGGATGCCGAGGGCCTGCATCAGCGGCGTCACCAGGATCGCGCCGGTGATGCCCGTCAGCATCACCAGCACCGCGGTGAGCGTTGGGTCTCCGCCGAGCGCCTCCGAGATGCCCATGGCGACGCCGGAGGTGACGGATTTCGGGCTGAGCGAGACGATCACCGCTTCCGGGATGCCGAGGGCGCGCCCGAGCAGGATCGCGCTTCCCAGGGCGACCGTGCAACCGGAGACCAGCGCCGCCAGCATCGGCAGGAGCGCGCGCATCACCGTGGCGCGGTGCTCATAGAGCGGCATCGCCAGCACCACCGTCGCCGGCCCGAGCAGGAAGTGGACGAATTGCGCGCCGTCGAAATAGGTGGCGTAGGGGGTGCCTGTGAGCGTCAGCACCGTGCTGGTGATCGCGATGGCGATGAGCACCGGGTTTACCACTGGGTGCCGCCCGCTCGCCGCCGAGATCCGGTCGGCCACGAGGTAGGCGACGAGCGTCACCGTCAGCCAAAGCAGCGGCGTGCGCGCGAGGTAGACCCAGACCGCGAACTCGCCGCTCACCGCTCGCTCCCCGTCCGCGCCGTCAACCGCGCGACCCAGAGGAAGACCAGGACGGTGGCGACCAGCGCAGCGGCGGTGGAGACCACCACCACGACGGCAAGGCGCAGGCCCTGCGCCTGGACCACGTCGAGGCGCCCGACGATCCCGGCGCCGGCCGGCACGAACATCAGCGACAGGTTGGAAAGCAGCCCGCGCGCCGTCGTCTCCAGCGTTCCATCGGTGAGCGGCTTCGGCAGGATTTGCGCGAGGCGCAGCGAGCGCCGGTCGCGCAGCACGAGGAAGGCCAGCATCAGCGCCATGCCGAGGACCGGGCCGGGGACGGGCAGGCCGGCGCTGCGAGCGAGGCCTTCGCCCAGCAGCTGCGCCAGCAGGATCAGGGTGAGGCTCGCGATCATCGATCGCCGCCGCTCAGGCCGGATCGAGGGCGATGCCGGGAACACCCTCGCCGCGGGCCCGCGCGATCCCGGCCTCGTCGAAGCCCAGGAGCTTGCCGAGGCGCCAGACCAAGGCCTCCTCGAACTCGTCGATGGTGCCGTCGGCGGCGGCCACCGACCACGCCATCGCCAGGATGCGCCCGCGCTCGCCGGCATCGGCCTCGTGCGGCAGCATCTCGACGAGGCTCGCCACGTCGCGGGTCTCCGAATCGAAGGCGGCGGCGCGTGCGATCAGGGCGTCGGCGGATTCGGCGCTCACGGCGTAGCGCCCGCGCACCAGCCGCGCGAGGCGCTCCGATTCCGCCGGCGCCAGGATGCCGTCGGCCCGCGCCACGTGGACGAGGAGCGCGGTGGCGGCCAGATGGGTGTCGTCGCCCGGCGCCTCGTGCGCGGCGACGCCGAGGGCCTCGGCGGCATAGGCCCGCAGGCGTGCGATCAACGACATGGCGATGTTCCGGCAACCGGCGCGCCCGGTACGACCGGACCCTTCCCGCCACATCCGCGCCCGTCAAGGACGCGCGGGGCCGCTCATGCGCTTCCCCGTCCCGGCGTGTCCCGCCTGCATCGCCGAGCGCGCGCTGCACAGTCTCGCCTTGCCAAGCGGGGACCGGACGGCTATGCACCGTGGCCTCGGCATCCGCCTTCGACGCGGCCGCCGACGGATGCCGCTTTAGCTCAGCTGGTAGAGCACCTCATTCGTAATGAGGGGGTCGGGGGTTCGAATCCCTCAAGCGGCACCACTACTTAGTGCTTTCCTCGTTTCCCTAAGACGATCGCAGGCCGGCGAAGGCTGAGCGAGCTCCACGGAACCGTTCGTCGGATTTCGCTGGAATATTCGAGTCGATGGCGCGACGCACAAGGCGGCGCTAAGGTGCCTGCGCGGCGTACAGGACCCTCGATATGCGAAGCTTCATCCTCGCTCTGGCGATCGCGAGCGCGCCATTCCCCGCGTTCGCGATTTGCAACTGCGCGTGCGTGAATGGCAACGCTGTGGCGCGATGCTCCTCGACGGCGGACAACATCCCGATCTGCCAGGTGCTGTGCCCGCCATCCGTCGCCACGCAGTCTATCTCCGGGCCTTCGGTCGCGCCCCCCGGTGCACCGCAGCGTCGGCCCGACACCGTGATCATCAACCAGCAGAACGACGAGCTGAGATCCCAAGGCATCACGCCAAGAGATGGGCAGCCGCTCCGCTGACCGGCGGACAGTCGGCTGAGGCGGAGCACGCGTTTCGGCGTGACGGAGCGGATGCTGGAGCGCGCGGCGACTGGTTGTTCTCAGGTCTGATCTCGAGTTTCAGAAGGCGCGGCTCCCTTCGGAAACGCACGCGGCGCGGCCGAGGGTCGCTGCGCCGACGATGTCCGGAACGGCGCCCCTGAACGCCGGGTTTGCCACCGACCGAGCGCGGCACGCAGGACGCGCCGCCCGATCGATGGGAAGACACGATGTCCAACAAGCATCTCAAGACCGACGTGCCGACCGATGCCGACCTGAAGGGGAACCCGGGGATCGGGCAGTCGAAGGGCCTGACCGGCCACGACATCGCGGACATCGAGGCGGACTCGACTGTCGAGGGCGACACCGCCAACGAGACCAAGCTCGACGGTGGCATCGATCCGAACCATCGGGGCCGGACGAACAAGTGACCGTGTCGTAGATCGAAGGCTGAGGCGGCTTGCGTCGGATGGCGGCCCGCCTCAGTCCCCGGCCTTCTTCGAACTCGGGCCAAGCGTCGATGCGATGCTCGTCCATCGCCACGGCTTCTGTGCTCTATCATCGGAAAGGTTTTAATCCCGAATGCTGCGTGCGCGTCGGCACGTCGAGACGGAAAGCGGCTCCCCATCTTGGGTTCAGGCAGAGAGAAACGAACCCAAATCCGGGTTTGACCTGCACAGGAGCCACGCCGTCACCATGAAGACCCGTATCGCCGCCTTCGCCGCCGCTGCTATTCTCGGCGTTGCCTCGATCTCGTCCGCGATGGCCTACGAGACCCCTTCCCGCTACACCGGCTATTCGCCCTACGCCGTCGAGACGACGGGTTCGTTCGGCGGATACGGCCCGCGCTTCGACCGCGACCCGGCCAACTGCCGCATGAGCTCGGCGGCCGAGGGCAACGCCAACCAGCAGAACTTCCCGGTGAAGCAGTACGGCCAGACCTCCGGCGGCAACCGCTGCTGATCGGTCGCGCGACACTGAGCGTCAGGTTCGAGCGGCGGGGTGCGAGCCCCGCCGCCTTCGTTTGCGCCTCCGCGGCTTCCCATCCGGCGTCCATGGCGACATGGTCCGCGCAGGTCCGATCCCGCGCGAGCTGCCGATGACCCCGTCCGACCCCGTCGCCGCCTTCCGCACCGCCCTCGGCGAGGGCGGCGTGCTCACCGGCTCCGACACCGCACGCTACACCCGCGACCAGCGCGATTTGATGCAGGGCGAGGCCGACGCCGTCCTGCGGCCGAGATCGGTGGCGGAGGTGCAGGCGCTCGTTTGCCTGGCGAAGGCCGAGGGTTTTGGGCTGGTGCCCCAGGGCGGCAACACCGGCTACGTCGGCGGGGCGACGCCGCAGGCCGGCCGGCGGCAACTGGTGGTGAGCCTGGAGCGGATGGCGCGCATCCGCTCCGTCGACCCGCTCGACTTCACGCTAACCTGCGATGCCGGCGCGATCCTCGCCGACGCGCAGGCTGCGGCGGCCGCGCACGACCTGCTGCTGCCGCTGAGCCTCGGCGCGGAGGGAAGCTGCCGCCTCGGCGGCAACCTCGGCACCAATGCCGGCGGCCTGCAGGTTCTGCGCTACGGCATGACCCGCGACCTCGTCCTCGGCCTGGAGGCGGTGCTGCCGGACGGCTCGTTATTTTCCGACATGAAGCGTTTGCGCAAGAACAACATCGGCTACGACCTCAAGCAGCTCTTCGTCGGCGCCGAAGGCACGCTCGGCATCGTCACCGGCGTGGTGCTGAAGCTGTGGCCGGCGCAAAACCACCGCGCCACCGCATGGCTGCAGCTCGCCGCCGACGCGCCGATCCCCGAGATCGCCGCGTTCCTCCGTCGCGAGACCTCGGACCTGGTCACGACCTTCGAGCTGATCTCGGCCTCCTCGCTCGCGCTGGTCGCCGAGATGCGCGGCGCCCCGACCGGGTTCGCCACCGGGGAGGGCGGAGCGGTGCTGCTCGAGCTCTCGTCCTCGTCTCGGCACATCCGCCTTGACGACGTGCTGATGGCCGCCCTCGAATCGCTGATGGAGCGGGGGTGGATCACCGATGCGGCGTTGGCGAGCTCCGAGGCGCAGCGCCGGGCGATGTGGGCCGTGCGCGAGACCATCCCTGAGGGCGAGAAGCACGCAGGCGGCTCGGTGAAGCTCGACATCGCCGTGCCGCTCTCGCAGCTCGGCGTCTTCCTGGTCCGGGCCGGCGCCGTGCTGGCGGAACGGATGCCGGGCGTGCGCCTGTCGTTCTACGGCCATGTCGGCGACGGCAACGTGCACTACAACCTGATGGTGCCGGCGGGCGAGGACCGGCTCGCCTTCACCCGCCGGGTCGAGGACGGCATCGCCCACGAGATCTACGCGGTGGCGATCGACCTCGGCGGCAGCTTCAGCGCCGAGTACGGAATCGGCCGCTTCAAGCGCGACCTGCTCCATCGCTACGCCGACCCGACCCGTCTGACCTTGATCGAGACGATCAAGCACGGCCTCGATCCGGACGGGCTGATGAACGCCGGGGCGATGACCGAGCGGCCTTGATGCCGGCCGCCGCCTTTCCACGACTCGCGCCTCTCATCGAGTCCACGCTTGGCGCCCGAAGAAAATACATGCATATGCCTGTTTCGGGTGAGGCGCACCGATTCGCGCGAGGGTGATATGATCGTGGCCAGTCCGTCCCATGCCCTGTCGGGATCGCTCGCCTGCGTTCTGGCGCGCCGCGGGGTGCATTACGGCTGGGTCTCGGCCGCGGTCACCTTCCTGACCATGCTGGTGACGGCCGGCGCGGTCGGCGCCCCCGGGGTGCTGATCCTGCCGTTGCAACGGGAATTCGGCTGGGACACGGCCTCGATCTCGTCGGCGCTGGCGATCCGCCTCGTGCTGTTCGGCTTGATGGGCCCGTTCGCTGCCGCCCTGATGAACCGCTACGGCCCGCGTCGGATCGTGCTCTTGGCGCTGGCGCTGATCGCCTCCGGCCTGCTGGCCTCGCTCGCCATGACCCAGCTCTGGCAGCTGATCCTGCTCTGGGGCGTCGTCGTCGGCGTCGGCACCGGGCTCACCGCGCTGGTGCTCGGGGCGACGGTGGCGACGCGCTGGTTCTCGCACCGCCGCGGCCTCGTCGTCGGCCTGCTCACCGCGAGCTCGGCCACGGGACAGCTGATCGTTCTGCCGGTCCTCGCGGCGCTCACCGAGGCGATGGGCTGGCGTGCGGCCCTGCTCACGATCTGCGGCCTGCTCGGGCTGGCGGCGACCTTCGTGTTCCTGCTTCTGCGCGACCGACCGGAAGATGTCGGCCTGCTGCCCTATGGCGAGACCACCGCGAACGCCGCCCCGACGCGCGGGCTGGCCGTGGGCGCCATCGCAGCCCTGCGCGGGGCGGCGCGGACAAAGGTGTTCTGGGTGCTGTTCATCACCTTCTTCATCTGCGGCGCGAGCACCAACGGGCTGATCCAGACCCACTTCATCCCGCTCTGTGCCGACTATGGGCTGCGCCCGGTCCAGGCGGCGAGCGTGCTCGCCGGCATGGGCGTTTTCGATTTCGTCGGCACCGTCGCCTCGGGCTGGCTGTCGGACCGCTACGACAACCGCTGGCTGCTGTTCTGGTACTACGGCCTTCGCGGGCTCTCGCTGCTGTGCCTGCCGTTCTCGGACTTCTCGTTCACCGGGCTGTCCCTCTTCGCGGTGCTCTACGGCCTCGACTGGATCGCCACAGTGCCGCCGACCGTGAAGCTCGCCGCGCAGCGGTTCGGGCGCGAGCGCGCCAACGTGGTCTTCGGCTGGGTCTTCGCCGGGCACCAGCTCGGCGCGGCGACGGCGGCCTTCGGCGCCGGCCTGTCGCGCACGGAGCTGCAGAGCTACCTCCCGGCCTTCTTCGCCGCCGGCGCGCTCTGCCTCGTCGCCTCGGCGCTGATCCTCACCCTGAGCCCGCCGCGGCGGGAGGGCGTGCCGGGCGCGTTGCCCGCCGCCGGCTGAAGCCTCATACCGGCCTCCGCGCCGCCGCGACCGGGCATCGACCCCCGTCGCCGCTGCGGCCCACAATGGAGGACGCAGCACGGTGTTCAGCCACATCACGATCGGCAGCAACGACCTCGCCCGGACGAAGGCGTTCTACGACGCGCTCTTCGCCGCGACCGGCGGAGAGCCCGGCTTCGAGGATGCGAAGAGACGCCTGATCTACGCGCACCGCGGCGGCCGACTGATCGTCACCAAGCCGGTCGACGGGAAGGCCGCGACCGGCGCCAACGGCGGCACCATCGGGTTCACGATGGAAAGCCCGGACGAGGCCAAGGCTTGGCACGACGCCGGCGTCGCGAACGGCGGCACGTCGGTCGAAGACCCGCCGGGCGAGCGCACGGGGTCCGCCGGCAGGATGTACCTCGCGTACCTGCGCGATCCGGACGGCAACAAGCTCTGCGCGTTCTACCGTTTCCCGGGCTGACGCGGCCGGCGGCTACACCGTCCGGTCGACGAGCCGTCCCTGGCCGGCGGGTGCCGGCGGCGAGGCGGACGCCGCCGTCTCCGCGACCAGGGCGGCGACCGCCTTCTGCGCGTCGACCTGCTGACGCGCGACCGCGGTGCCGATCGACTGAGACAGGGCGCCGCCCTGCATCTGGACGGCTTGGGCAACGAGGCTGGTCATGCCCCATCCTTGCCCCGCGACGATGAAGGACGGGTTACGCGGGTGCTGCGAGGTTCGTCGCGGTCTTCGGCAGGGGGCCGGCTTCGGCCCAACGTCTGCTTCGCGAGCCGAAGCCGGTAACGCCTAGGTCTTCTGCGGGTCCAGCATGACCCACAGTCGCTCGATCCGGCCGTCGACGACGTCCGCCACGTCCGAGCCGGTGACGACGACGGGTCCGCCGCTGGGGCCGGCACGCCAGCGCAGGACGCCGAAACCGTGATGCCCGACCGCGGCGCCGTCGGGCACGAAGCGGAAGTCCGGCCCGAACTGTTCGAGAAGCTTGCCGGCGACCTCGGAGATCGCCGCACGACCCCTGACGACGTTCGCGGGCTCGTACATGACGGGGTCGGCGCCATAGAGCTCGTCCAGAGCACGCGCACGCATGCTGCCGTTACGTTCGTTGAACACCCGTTCCAGGTTCGCGCGGAGCAGGCGGTCGTAGTCCGGCACATCCGTCGTCGCGGGCGTGATTGCGTCCGGCACGGTGCATCCTTTCGCGGTAGTGATGTCACACGCGAGCGTATCGGCCGGGATGGCGGGTGAGAAGGTGCGGGCGGGTGGAGATCCGCCCATCGCAGACACGACGATTCGCTGTCTCGTCTGGAACCGTCCCCCGCCAGGTCACCCGATCACGATCCGCGTCCGCGGCCCCAGCCGCCGCAGCAGCCGCAACAGGTCCGCGCGCTTCAGCGCGACGCAGCCCTCCGTCGGCGTGTAGCCCGGGCGGGCGACGTGCAGGAAGATCGCGGAGCCGCGGCCGGGGCGGATCGGGCCCCGGTTGTGGTCGAGGTCGATCACCACGTCGTAGAGGCCGTCGTCGCGCCACATCCGCTCCGCGCTCACGCCGGGCGCGGGGAGGGCGATCGGGCGGTTGTAGCGCCGGTCGCGGACGTCGTCGCACCAGCCGTCGCCGGGGGCGGTCCGGCGCAAGGGTAGGGCGGTGACGGGGCGGGCGAGGTTGTCCGGCCTGTAGCTACCGCCGCGCAGGCGAAACCGGCCGCGCGGCGAGCCGCCGTCGCCCTCGCGCTTCACCTGCACGATACCGCCGGCGCCGAGCGCGCAGGGGATGATCGCGGCGCCCGCCTGCAGCAGGCCCTTGCGCCGGTCGCCGACCCGCGGATGCACCTTGAGCGTCGCCAAGGTTCGTGCCGTGCCGGAATCGCGGTGGCGTTCATGAGGACGGGGACGCTTCGTCATGATGCTGGGTGAACCGGAGGTGCGGGCGGCTGGAGGGCGGGAACGTGGCGTCCCTGCGCAGTGAAGCGTGGCGGCGGCGGGTTGGCTGTCACGAAAAGGGTCGTATAATTGTGCACAAGCCAATTCCCCGCCGCGAAAAGCACGTTATTCTAAGGCGTCTACCCGGGTCGAAGAACCCTCGGGTCCTTTGGGAGCGAGATCGTCCGAGCACCGGAACTCCGGGGCGCGATCCGTTCCGGTCGTGCCCAGTCGAAGAGTTCCACGGACGATGTCCAACGCCTACCGCCTCCTCATCTGCGACGACGACGCGATCCTGCGCGAGACCCTGACCGAACAGCTCGACCTCTGCGAGGAGTTCACGGTGGTCGCCGAGATCGATGCGGGCCGCGCCATCGCCCGCGTCGCCTCCGACCGGATCGACCTCGCGGTGATGGATGTCGGCCTGCCCGACATGGACGGCCGAGAGGCCGTCCGCCTGATGCGCAAGAACGGCTTCAAGGGCCCAGTCATCATGCTGACCGCCCAGGATTCCGAGGCCGACACCGTCGAGGGCCTCGAGGCGGGGGCCAACGACTACGTCACCAAGCCGTTCAAGTTCGCGATCCTGCTCGCCCGCATCCGCGCGCACCTGCGCAGCCACGAGGCCTCCGAGGACGCGGTCTTCCAGATCGGTCCCTACACCTTCAAGCCGGGGGCGAAGCTCCTGGTCGGCGAGCGCGGCTCGAAGCTGAAGCTCACCGAGAAGGAGACCGCGATCCTGCGCTTCCTCTACCGCGCCGGGCGCGAGGTGGTCGGCCGCGACACGCTGCTCGCCGAGGTCTGGGGCTACAACGCCCAGGTCACGACCCACACGCTGGAAACCCACATCTACCGGCTGCGGCAGAAGATCGAGCCGAATCCCGGGCTCGCCGCGATCCTCGTCACCGAGGGCGGCGGCTACAAGCTGCTGCCGTGATCCCGGCATGAGCGCCACCCCGTTCGCCCTGCTCCGCGAGACCCTGGCAAGCCCGATCGGGACGCTCGTGCTCCTGACCGATGCCGACGGGCGCCTGCGCGTCGCCGACTTCGACGAGGACCAGGACCGGATGGAGGCGCTTCTCGACCGCGCCTACGGACGCGGCGGCAGGTCGGTCTCCGCATCCCGGCATCTCAGCCGGGCACTCCGCGCATTGACGCGCTACTTCGACGGCGACCTCACGGCGGTCGACGAGGTCGAGACTGCAACGGGCGGCACAGTGCTTCAGCGCGCGGTCTGGGCGGCCCTGCGGACCGTGCCCGCCGGCACCACCGAGAGCTACGGCGCGCTTGCGGCGCGGATCGGCCATCCCCGCGCGGTGCGCCCTGTCGGCGCGGCCAACGGCGCGAACCCGATCTGCATCGTGGTGCCGTGCCACCGCGTCGTCGGTGCGAACGGCACGCTCACCGGCTACGGCGGCGGATTGGACCGCAAGCGCTGGCTCCTCGACCACGAGGCGCGCCATGCCGGCGTCGGCGACAGAAAACCGCCCACCGACTTGTTCGGGGCGGCCCTGCTCCGCTGACCCGGCACCCGGCCGCATCCGCTCGCCCGTGACGACCGGATCACGGACGAATCCAACCCGCTGCGTGGTCGCATTTACTTCATGGGCGCCGGTACCCACCCGGCTCCAAAATGCTCTAAGCATCGTCGATCGGACGCAAAGGATCTCTGCGGGTTGGGCATCGAAGACGACATCGCGATCCTCGCCGCCGCGCCGGTCTTCGAAGCGTTCGGGCGCGACGCCCTGCGCCTGCTCACCTTCGCCGCCGAGCGCCGATCGCTGGAACCGCGAGAGACTCTGTTCAGCCGCGGCGATCCGGCCGATGGCGGCTTCGTCGTCTTGTCCGGCACGATCGCCCTCGCGCCCCGTGTCGCCGGCGGCGACACGGTGCTGGCCGGCCGTTCGGCGCTGATCGGGCGCCTCGCGTTGTTCGTCCGCGGCGAACGCCCGGGCGACGCCGCCGCGCAAGGTGCGGCCGAGGTCACGCGCATCACCCCGACCCTGATGCGCCGCGTGCTGGAGGAGTTTCCCGATGCCGCCGCCGTGATCCACGACGCGCTGGCCGACGACCTGTCCGCGCTGAACCAGGATTTCGCGCGCGTGCGCGCCATGCTCGACGCGGATTGATCGGGCTCGACGCCTGGTCAGGTTTGCGGAAGCAATGCGCGGGCTGCCTCGACCACGGCGTCGCCGCGGATGTGATGAAGCATGTGGCCGATTCCCGCGAGGCGCTCGAAGCGCGCGCCCGGGATCATGCGGGCGGCCAGGGCACCGTGCATCATCGGGTTGACCACGATGTCGGCGTCGCCCGCCAGAATCCGAACCGGCACCCGGCAGGTGGCGTAGGCAGCCGCACTCCGGCTCAGCGCCGCCCAGAGCGAGAGCGCGTCCTCGGCCTCGGCGACGATCTGGCCCGGGCGCCCGGCGAAGCCGAACGGGAACGCTTCGGCGAAGGCGCGCGGCATGGTCTGGGGCAGGAACATCGCGTTCCACAGCAACGGCAGCAGCGTCGGGTCGGCGGAGGCGCCGAGCGCGTCCGACAGCATCGGCCCCGAGACGGGCGCGGCGCGCGGGCCGAACAGCACCTGCTCGAGGCGGAGTTCCGGGAAGCAGACCGGGGCGAGCGCCACGATGCCCGCGACGGAATCCGGGTAGAGCATCCCGTAGGCGAGGGCGACGGCGCCGCCGTAGGAATGCCCGAGGATGACCGGGCGATGCAGCCCCAACGCCTGCACGGCTGCGTGGATCAGCTCGGCCTGTCGCCAGGGCGACGCGTCGGCGCCGCGCACGCGGGCGCTGTCGCCATGCCCCGGCCGGTCGACGGCGACGACCCGGAAATGCCGGGCCAGCGCCGGCACCGGGCCGAACCACATGTCCTCCAGCGTCATCAGCGTGCCGTGGATCGCGACGAGGTCCGGCCCGGTCCCTGTCTCGGCGTAGGCGATGGTGCGCCCGCCCGGCAGGTCGACGACCTTGCGCCGGACGATCCGCTCGGTCACCGCGGCGGGACCGGGCGGCCCGGAGGCGTCGAGCAACAAAGCCGCCATCTCAGGCCGAGCGCCCGCGTCCGCGCGAAGAGCCCGGCTTTCCGGTGCCGACGCCCGCGAGGGTCAGGGCTGCAAGGCCGAGGCCGATCAGCCCCGCCGTGGCGGCGACGGGGTGCAAGGTCGCGCGGGTGTAGGCGCTGGTGCGCATCACGTAGCCCGGCTGCGTGCCCCGGACCTCGCCCGCGTCCTTCGGCGCGTGCAGCGCGCCGGCCGGGTCGCGCGGGTCCTCGCCGCGCTTCTGCATGGCGATGATCGCGGGGGCCAAGAGATCGTAGGCGCCCGGCGCGAACTCCTTGCCGGCCACCATCAGCTTGCCGCCGCCGCCGACGACGATGTCGCGCTGCGGATGCACGGCGGCATGCAGGATGGCGTTCGCCACCTCCTCGGGCGGGTAGATCGGAGGCGGCAGCATCGGCTCCCGGTCCATGTAGTTGCGCGCCCGCTGCGGCAGCGGCGTATCGATCGAGGTCGGCTTGACCAGCGTCACCGAGACCGGCGCATCCTCGGCCAGCAGCTCCATCCGCAGGGCGTCGGTGAAACCCTTCACCGCGTGCTTGCTCGCCACGTACATGCCCTGGAAAGGGAAGGCGAGGTCGGAGGCGACGCTGCCGAGGTTGATCAGCGCACCGCCGCGCCGGCGCAGGTGCTCGACCGCGACGAGCGAGCCGAACACCGTGCCCCAGAGGTTGGTCTGGATCAGGCGCGCGTTGTCCGCGTCCGAGACCTCGCGCAGCGGACCGTAGATGGTGAGGCCGGCGACGTTGACCCAGGTGTCGAAACCGCCGAACGCGGCGATCGCCCGGTCGGCCACGGCCTGGACATCGGCGCGGTCGCCGACATCGCAGGGGACGGCCAAGGCGCGGCCGCCGGCCGCCTCGATTTCCGCCTGCACCGTCGCCAGCACGTCTGCGCTGCGGGCGGCGAGCACGACGGTCGCCCCGCGCTCCGCGGCCATCCGGGCGGTCGCGAGCCCGATGCCGCTCGACGCGCCGGTGATGACGACGACCTGGTCGCGCAATGCCTTGTGTTTCATGGCCCTGTTTCCCGCCAACGCTCCGCGCACCGGTCGGCGCGGCGCCGCAATGTCCGGGACCTACCCACGAGGCGCCGAGATGTTGCCGGAGCGCGGCCCGATTCCGTCCGCGTCGGTTGCACGCAGGTGCGCGATCGCTCCGTCGGCGCCCTCAGGTGACAGAGCGGACGGCCGCTTGTAAGCACGGGCGTTCGCTGAAAATCTGCCCGGAAGCCCCATGTCGCACGCTGCCCTCGCCCAGACCATCGAAGCCGCCTGGGAGGACCGCGCCGGCGTCGACACGAACACGCGCGGCGCCGTTCGCGAAGCCGTCGAGGCGGCGCTGGCGCTGCTCGACTCCGGTGAGGCCCGGGTCGCCGAGAAGAGCGGCAACCAGGATTGGGTGGTCAACCAGTGGCTGAAGAAGGCGGTGCTGCTCTCCTTCCGCCTCAACGACATGGCGCCGATCTCCGGCGGCCCCGGCGCGGCGCCGTGGTGGGACAAGGTGCCCTCGAAGTTCGAGGGTTGGAGCGAGGCCGAGTTCCGGGCCGCCGGCTTCCGCGCCGTGCCCGGCTGCTTCGTGCGCCGCGGCTCCTACATCGCCCCCGGCGCAGTGCTGATGCCCTCGTTCATCAACCTCGGTGCGCGGGTCGGCAAGGGCACCATGGTCGACACCTGGGTGACGATCGGCTCGTGCGCCCAGGTCGGCGACAACTGCCACATCTCGGGCGGCGCCGGCATCGCCGGCGTGCTCGAGCCGCTGCAGGCCAACCCGGTGATCATCGAGGACAACTGCTTCATCGGCGCCCGCGCCGAGGTCGCCGAGGGCGTGATCGTCGGCGAGGGCAGCGTGCTCTCGATGGGCGTCTACATCGGCGCCTCGACCCGCATCGTCGATCGCACCACCGGCGAGGTCTTCTACGGCCGCGTGCCGCCCTATTCGGTGGTCGTCTCCGGGACGATGCCCGGCAAGCCGCTGCCGGACGGCTCGCCCGGCCCGGGCCTGTACTGCGCCGTCATCGTCAAGCGCGTCGACGCCGGCACCCGCTCCAAGACCGCGATCAACGAACTGCTGCGCACCTGATCCGGGCAGGGCACGACCCGATGCACGGGACCCTGACCCTCGACCTCATGGTGGCCGGCCACGCCGTGCCGACCCCCTGCGAACGGGTCGGGTCCGGCGCCGACGTGCTGCTGCTGCCGGCGCTCTCGACGATCGCGTCGCGGGCCGAGATGGCCGGGCTCGCCGCGCGTCTCGCCGCGGACCATCGCTGCCTGATCCCGGATTGGCCCGGCTTCGGCGCGCATCCGCGGGCACGGCTGCCGCTGAACCCGGCGACGTTCCACGCCTACCTCGACGCCCTGCTGGCCGCGGCCCCCGGCCCCTACGCGATCGGGGTCGGCGCGGGGCACGCGGCGGCCTACCTCGTCGCCGCCGCGCGACGGCATCCGAAGGCGTTCGCGCGGCTGGTGCTGGTGGCCCCGACATGGCGCGGCCCGCTTCCCACCGTGATGGGGCCGGAGCGACAGGGCCTGTTCACCGCGATCCGCCGCGCCGTCGAGGCGCCACTCCTGGGCGACGCCCTCTACGGCCTCAATATCCGCCCGAAGGTGATCGGCCGGATGATGCGCGCCCACGTCTACGGCGACGCCGCGCATGTCACCGATTCGCTGATCGCGGAGAAGACCGCGATCACCCGGCAGCGGGGCGCGCGCTTCGGCACGGCGGCCTTCGTCACCGGCGGGCTCGATCCGGTGCCGACGCGCGACGCGTTCCTCGGCCTGTTCGGCGACGGCCTGCCGCCGGTCCGGGTGCTGCGCCCGAGCCGCGCCCCGCGCCGGTCCGCTGCCGAGATGGACGCGCTCGTCGCCTCCGGCCGCGTCGAGGGCCGACCGGTGCCGGGTGCCCTGAGCCCGCACGAGGAATACCCGGACGAAATCGCCGAGGCGATCCGCGCAGCCTGAGTCCCCCTCTCCCCGCAGGTCGGGAGAGGGGATGCGCGCTCAACAATCGTCCAGGGCGACGTGGCGATCGATCGCTCCGGCAGAGATGGCGTCGAACAAACCGCTCAGCTCCAGGCGTGCGACGGCGGCGCTACGCCGTTCAGCGCGTGGTTGCCAACGATCGCCACCTTCCAGCGGACGGGGTCGTGCAGCGTGTGCGTCCGCGCGTTGCGCCAGTGGCGGTCGAGGTTGTGCTCGGCGAGCGTCGAGCGCGTGCCGGCGAGCTCGAACAGCTTGTTCGAGGCCGCGAGCGCAATCTCGGTGGTGAGCACCTTCGATTCCGCCACCGCGATCTTGGCCGCGTCCACCAAGGCCGCGTCGTGGTCGGGGAGGGCGGCGTCGATCGCGAGGCCGGCCCGGTCGAGGATCGCCTCGGCCGCGTGCAGGCGGATGGTGAGGTCGCCGACCGCCTGGATGGTGTAGGGGTCGTCGGACGCCCGCGCCTGGTCGGCGTCGATCCAGGGCCGCGCCTTCTCGCGCACGAAGGCGATGGTGTCGTCGAGCGCCGCGCGGCCGATGCCGGCGTCGATCGCCGCCTGGATGATCTGGAAGATCGCCCCGTCGAGGCGCGGCAGCTCCTGGTAGGCCTTCCAGGCCGGGACGAGGTGGCTCTTCTCGACGCGCACATTCTCGATCAGCACCGTGCCGCTCGCCGTGCCGCGCTGGCCGAAGGCCGACCAGTCGTCGATCACCGTGAGCCCGGGCGCGTTGCGGTCGGCGATCGCGTACCAGGCGCGGCCGGCATCGTCGACGGCGACGATCGGCACGAGGTGGGCGAGCAGCGCGCCCGTTGCGTAGAACTTCTGGCCCTGCACGATCACGTGGTCGCCGTGATCGGTGAAGTGGGTGGCGAACTCGGCGGCACGCGGCGTACCCTTCTCCGAGAACGCGTTGCCGAAGCGGGTGCCGCGCAGCACCTCGGCGAAGAGCAGCGCCTGCTGGTCCGGGTCCGACACCGTACGGATCGCCGCGACGATGCCGAGATGGTTCTGCGCGATCTGCGCGATGGAGGGGTCGGCCGCCGCGACGATGGCGACGACCTGTGCCAGCGTCCGGTACGAGACCTCCGGGCCGCCGTAGGCGCTGGGCACGTTGATCGACCACAATCCGCTCTGCGAGAACCGGTCGAGCTCCGCCAGCGGCCGGGCATGCGCCAGGTCGCGTTCGGACGCGCCGGCGCGGATCGAGGCGGCGAAGTCATGCGCGACTCGGATCGCCTCGGCGTCGTCGCGGATGACGTGGGCGGGCTCGGACGGCTGGGCGGGGCCGGGGGTGCCCTGCGCGGGCAGGGTCCCGGCGAGGGCGCGGGTGTCGACGGCGATGTTCATCGGTGTCTCCAGAGTGAGAGTGCTCGCTCGCGCCTTTCCTCCCCTCACTGCGAGGGGAGGGGGCAGGGACCGGCTCGGCGCCTACGCCGCCTCGGCGCGCTCGGCCCGCGCCGCCTCGAGCGCGCGCACCCGCGGGATGATGTGCTCGCCGAAATACGCGACCTCTTCCTGGAAGTGCAGGAAGGCGAGGAGCGCCAGGTCGGTGCCGGCATCCTTCAGGGCGAGGATGCGCTCGGCGATCTGGTCCGGGGTGCCGATCAGGTTGGTCTTGAAGCCGTCGTTGTACTGGACGAGGTCCTCGAAGGTGGACTTCGCCCAGTTGCCCTCGCCCTCGGGCGAGGCCTTGCCGGCATTCTTCGCCTCGTGGCCGAACGCCTTCACCGCGTCTGCGTTGGCGTGGTCGATGATCTCCTGCAGCACAGCGCGCGCCTCTTGCTCGGTGTCGCGCGCGATGACGAAGGCGTTCACGCCGACCTTCACCGTGTGGCCGTTGGCGGCGGCCTTCGCTTGGAGGTCGTCCACCTGCGCGCGGACGCCCGCCGGCGTGTTGCCGTTGGTGAAGTACCAATCGGAGACGCGGGCCGCCATGTCGCGCGCCGCCCGCGACGACCCGCCCTGGAAGATCTCCGGCGTCACCGCAGGCTTGGGCTTGAGGTTGTAGTTGGTGTAGCGATAGAAATCGCCGCGGAACGTATAGTTCTCCTGGGTCCAGATCCCGCGCAGCGCGGTGATGAACTCCTCGGAGCGGCGATAGCGCTCGTCGTGGTCGAGCCACGGCTCGCCGATGGCGCGGAACTCGCCCGAGAACCAGCCGGAGACCAGGTTGATCGCGATGCGGTTCTCGGTCAGCTCGCTGATCGTGGCGATCTGCTTGGCGGCGATGGTCGGGTTCCACGGCCCGGGCAGCAGCGCGGCGATCACCTTCAACTTCGTGGTGGCAGCGAGCAGCGCGTGGCTGAACGCCACCGATTCGTGCTGGAACTCGGCGCCGTAGCCGGCGGTGAAGCGGATCTGGGTCAGCGCGTAGTCGAAGCCGGCCTCCTCGGCGATCCGCGCGAGCTTTCGGTTGTAGTCGGCATCCCAGCTCGTGCGCTGCGGGATCGTGCTGATCACGAGCCCGCCAGACACGTTCGGCACCCAATAGGCGAAGCGGATCGGCTCCTCGGTCGCGTTGCGGTTGGTCATCGGATGTCCCCCTCCTCGTCCGTCGTCACTTGTCGGTGCGATACGATCGTCCAGCGCATGTCCCTGATGGGTTACGCGCCGATCGGCCGAACAGATGCGCCCTGTAGGCGTACCTTCAAAGTATTTCCAAAGTCCTGATCCAGGTCAAAGGAAGCAAAGCGCAAATTTTTGCTGGATCAGGCAAGGACGTTCCACTGGCCGCAGGTCCGGCGGGAGAAACCTTCCATCGTGGGCATCCAGGAGGCGGGGCCGCCCGTGGAGAAACGGCATCGCACCCACTTCGTTCTTCTTAAAGAACGTTTCAGTCCGCTGATGCGCGGGATGATTGCAAATTTCGCCTCGTACTCACGTCCGAGAGAACAAAACCCCTCGATCCGATCGCTTGAGAAGACGTTCGCCTCGTTCGCCGCGTTCTTTTGCAAGAACGTTTCATTGACCGCGCAGGCGGTACGCCTCACCTTCAGGAGGACATCGCGGCAGGGTCCGGAACGATGGGGGCGGCCTTCGCCCTCCAGCCCCGTCTTTGTCCCGCGACACCCTAAATTCGAGACGAGACCTTGACGATGACGCGACCAAAACTCGTGGGCTTCAGCGCCAACCTCCAGCGCCCGTCCAAGACCCGCGCCCTGGTCGAGGCCGTGGGCGAGTCCGCCGCGGCGGATGGCGGCTTGGACCTGCGCCTGTTCGACCTCGTCGACGCCGGCACAGGCCTCGGCGCGGCCTGGTCGCGGGATGCGCTGTCGCTGCCGGCCCGCCGCGTGGTCGAGGCGATCGAGGGGGCGGATGCGCTCGTCGTCGGCTCGCCGGTCTACAAGGGCAGCTTCACCGGCTTGTTCAAGCACCTCTTCGACCTGATCGACCCGCTGGCCTTGGCCAACAAGCCGGTCGCGATCGTCGCCACAGGCGGCGGCGCCCGCCACGCGCTGGTGGTCGAGCATTCCTTCCGGCCGCTGTTCGGGTTCTTCGGCGCCCTGCAGGTGCCGACCACCGTCTACGGCTCCGACCCCGACTTCACCGACGGGCTCCCGACCGATCCCGGCGTGCGCGACCGCATCGCCCAGGCCGGCGCCCAGCTTGCCGCCCTCGTCCGCGCCGCGGGAGCAGCGGAGGCCGCCGCCCCCGCGGCCCGCGCGGTCGCACGCTGAGGCCGGCGATGCTCGACCGTCGCCGCCTGCTCGCCACGGCTTTCGCCGCGGCGCTGCCCCTGTCCCGTGCCGCGCGCGCCGCGGAGCCCGGCGTCCTGCGCATCGGCTACCAGAAGAACGGCATCCTCGTCGTCGCCAAGCAGCGCGGCGTCATCGAGGAGCGGCTGGCGCCACTCGGCCATTCGGTGCGCTGGGTCGAGTTCTCGTTCGGGCCGCCGTTGCTGGAGGCGCTCTCCCTCGATGGCATCGATTTCGGGCAGACCGGCGACGCCCCGCCGATCTTCGCGCAGGCCGCGCGATCGAGCCTCGTCTACGCCGCGGCGCAGGAGGCCGGCGGCTCCGGCTCGGGCATCCTGCTGCCGAAGGGCTCGGCGATCAAAACGCTCGCCGAGCTGAAGGGCAAGCGCGTCGCCTTCGCCAAGGCGTCGAGCGCCCACAATCTCACCGTCGCCGCCTTGGAGAAGGCCGGCCTCACCTATGCCGACATCGAGCCGGTGACGTTGGCGCCGGCCGACGCCGCGGCGGCGTTCTCGCGCGGCAGCATCGACGCTTGGACGATCTGGGACCCGTACTATGCCATCGCCGAAGGCGGCGACGGCGTCCGCGTGCTCGCGACCGCCAAGGAGATCGCCCGGCAGAACAACTTCTTCCTGGCGAGCCGCGCCTTCGCCGAGGGCCGCGGCGCGGTGCTTTCCGAGGTGATCGACGTGCTCGGGGGCGTCGCGCGCTGGTGCGGCGAGAACCGCGGCGCGGTCGCCGACCTGCTCTCGAAGGGCACCGGCGTGCCGCTCGCCGCCACGCGCCGCGCGGTAGACCGCACCGACTACCTCATCGGCCCGATGAACGACCGCGTCGCCGCCGAGCAGCAGGCGATCGCCGACCGCTTCCACGCCCTGAAGCTGATCCCGAAGTTCATCCGCGTCGCCGACGCGGTCTGGACGCCACCCGCACGCAACGGCTGATCCGCGATGACCGACGCCCCCCTTTCCCCCGCGCCGCGCGCCGCACTCGACACCCTGACGGAGGCCGGCGCGCCGATGCGCCGCCGCACCGTGCTCTCGGCCGGGCTCGGCCTCGCCGCCGCCTTCGCCCTGCGCCCGGCGCGCGCCGCCGCCACCGTGCGGATCGGCTACCAGAAGTACGGCTCGCTCGTCCTGCTGAAGGGCCGCGGCAGCCTCGCGAAGGCGTTGGCGCCGCTTGGCTACGACGTCGCATGGTCGGAGTTTCCCTCCGGTCCGCCCTTGCTGGAGGCGCTGAACGCCGGGGCGATCGACCTCGGCTCGGCCGGCGAGGCCCCGCCGATCTTCGCGCAGGCCGCGAGCGCCGACCTGCGCTACGTCGGCACCGAGCCGCCGGCCCCGCGCGGCGAGGCGATCCTCGTGCCCAAGGACAGCCCGGTCCGGTCCGTGGCGGAGCTGCGCGGCAAGACCATCGCGCTCAACAAGGGCTCCAACGTGCACTTCCTCGTGGTGCGCGCCCTGGAGAAGGCCGGCGTTCCCTACGACGCGGTGAAGCTCGTCTTCCTGTCGCCGGCGGATGCCAACGCTGCCTTCGTGCGCGGTGCCGTCGACGCCTGGGCGATCTGGGACCCGTACCTCGCGGCGGCCGAGCGCTCCACCGGCGCGCGCGTGCTGGCCGACGGCAGCGGGATCGCACCGAACCGGCAGTTCTACCTGTCGCGCCGCGGCTTCACCGAGGCGAGCCCGGAGGTCGTCGTCGCGATCCTGCGGGCGGTCGCCGAGGTCGACACCTGGGCCGCCGGCAACGGCGCCACGGTCGCGGCCGAGCTTGCGCCTTCGGTCGGCATCCCGGCGCCCGTGCTGGCGGTGGCTCTCGAGCGCCTGTCCTACGGCGTCGCCCCCCTCGACACGCAGGCGATCGCCGACCAGCAGGCCGTGGCCGACGCCTTCCACGCCCTCGGCCTCCTGCCCAAAGCCATCCGGGTCGCCGACGCGGTCTGGACCCATCCGGAACGGAAGGCGGAGATCCGATGAGCACCACCCCCTCCCGCATCCGCGACGCCGCGCTGCCCTGGCTCTTGCCCGTCGCGATCGTGCTCGGCTGGCAGGCGGCGGTCTCGGCCGGCCTGGTCTCGAACCGTTTCATGCCGGCCCCGCTCGACGTGGTCCGGGCCGGGATCGAGGCGGGGCGCACCGGCGAGCTCTGGACCAACCTCGGCGTCAGCACGCTGCGCGCGCTCGCCGGCTTCGTGGTCGGCGGCGGCATCGGCTTCGGCCTCGGCCTCGCCAACGGCCTGTCGCGCCTGTCCGAGCGGCTCACCGACACCTCGGTGCAGATGGTGCGCAACGTGCCCCACCTGTCGCTGATCCCGCTGGTGATCCTGTGGTTCGGCATCGGCGAGGAGGCCAAGCTGTTCCTGGTGGCGCTCGGGGTGTTCTTCCCGATCTACGCCAACACCCTGCACGGCATCCGCTCGGTCGACCCGGCGCTGGTCGAGATGGGCCGCGTCTACGGCATGTCGAACGCCGAGCTGTTCCGCCGCGTGGTGCTGCCGGGGGCGCTCCCGTCGATCTTCGTCGGCCTGCGCTACGCGCTGGGCATCATGTGGCTGACGCTCATCGTCGCCGAGACCATCTCGGCCTCGTCCGGTCTCGGCTACATGGCGATGCAGGCGCGCGAGTTCATGCTCGTCGACGTCGTGGTGCTGGCGATCCTGATCTACGCCGCGCTCGGCAAGCTTGCCGACGCGCTGACGCGGCAGCTGGAACGCAGCTGCCTCGCCTGGAACCCCGCCTACAGGAGCGCCTGATGCTGCGCGACGCCAACCTTCGCGACACCCCGCAGCCGCCGGACGCCGACACGAACGCGAGTGCCCTCGCCCTTGGCGACAGGGAGAGGGGCGTGACCTCTTCGGAAACGCTTGATCCCTCACCCCATTCCTCTCCCGACCGGGAGAGGGGAGCGCGCGGCATCGCCGTCACCGTTCGCGACCTGCACAAGAGCTTCGACGGCAACGCCGTCATCTCCGGGCTCGACCTGTTCCTGCCCGCGGGCGGCTTCACCGCGGTCGTCGGCCGGTCCGGTTGCGGCAAGAGCACCCTGCTGCGCCTGATCCTCGGGCTCGAGGCGCCGACCGCCGGCCGCGTCGCGCTCGACGCCGGCGAACCCGGCCTGCGGCGGAGCGAGCGGCCGCGGCGCATCATGTTCCAGGAGCCGCGGCTGCTGCCCTGGGCGCGGGTCGTCGACAACGTCGCCGTCGGCCTGTCGGGCATCGGCACGAAGCCGGAACGGCGCGAACGCGCGCTCGTGGCCCTCGACCAAGTCGGGCTCGCGGACAAGGCCGGCGCTTGGCCCGCGACCCTGTCGGGCGGCCAGCGTCAGCGCGTGGCGTTGGCGCGCGCGCTCGTCAGCGGCCCCGGCCTGCTGGCCCTCGACGAGCCGCTGGGCGCCCTCGATGCGCTCACCCGCATCGGCATGCAGGACCTGATCGAGCGGATCTGGCGTGCGGACGGGTTCACCGCGCTCCTCGTCACCCACGACGTCGGCGAGGCGGTGGCGATGGCCGACCGCATCCTCGTGGTGGATTCCGGCCGCATCGCCCTCGACCTGCGGGTCGATGTGCCCCGGCCGCGCCGCCGCGGCGACCCCGACCTCGCGCGCCTCGAAGGCCGCATCCTCGAACACCTGCTCGGCGCGCCCCAGGCCGCCTGAGCCGACACGGAGATCTTTCGATGACCGCCTCGACCGACAGCACGATTCAGGACGGGAAGACGGACGTCCTCTGGTTCCTGCCGACGCATGGCGACGGCCGCTACCTCGGTGCGTCCGAGGGCGCCCGCGACGTGTCGCTCTCCTACCTTCGCCAGATCGCGCAGGGCGCCGACGCGCTCGGCTATTACGGCGTGCTGCTGCCGACCGGCCGCTCCTGCGAGGACAGCTGGGTCGTCGCGTCCGCGCTCGCCCCGCTGACGCAGCGCCTGCGCTTCCTCGTCGCCGTGCGCCCGGGTCTGATGGAGCCCTCGGCCGCCGCCCGCATGGCCTCGACCCTGGACCGGATCTCCGGCGGGCGCCTGCTGATCAACGTCGTCACCGGCGGCGACCCGGTGGAGCTGCGCGGCGACGGCGTGTTCCTCGATCACGACGCGCGCTACGCGGTGACCGACGAGTTCCTTCACATCTGGCGCGGGCTGATGGCCGGCGAGACGGTGACGTTCGAAGGCAAGCACCTGTCGGCCGAGAACGGCCGGCTGATCTTCCCGCCGGTGCAGAAACCCTACCCGCCGCTCTACTTCGGCGGTTCGTCGCCGGCCGGCATCGACGTCGCGGCCGAGCATTGCGACGTGTACCTGACCTGGGGCGAGCCCCCGGCGGGCGTGGCCGAGAAGATCGCCACCGCACGCGCCGCCGCCGAAAAGCGCGGCAAGTCCTTCTCCTACGGCATCCGCCTGCACGTGATCGTGCGGGAGACCGAGGGCGCCGCCTGGGAGGCGGCCGACAGCCTGATCTCGAAGCTCGACGACGCCACCATCGCCAAGGCGCAGGCGACGCTGAAGCGCCAGGATTCCATCGGGCAGAGCCGGATGATGGCGCTGCACGGCGGCAGCCGCGACAAGCTGCAGGTCTCGCCGAACCTCTGGGCCGGCGTCGGCTTGGTGCGCGGCGGCGCCGGCACGGCGCTCGTCGGTTCCGCCGACCAGGTCGCCGACCGGATGAAGGAGTACATCGACCTCGGGATCGACCGCTTCATCCTGTCGGGCTACCCGCATCTTGAGGAGGCCTACCGCTTCGCCGAGCTGGTCTTCCCGAAGCTGCCGCTCCGCGCCACCACCGGCATCGGACCGACCAACGCCCGCAACGACGGCCCGTTCGGCGAGGTGATGGCCAACGACATCGTGCCGACGCGCCAAGTCTCTGCGCACTGAAAGCTAGCCTCGGACGTGCCACCCGCGCGGCGCATCCGGTCTTCTCAAGCCTCCCGCGCCATGCTATCCGGCGCGGATCGCGGGTGTAGCTCAATGGTAGAGCAGCAGCCTTCCAAGCTGAATACCCGGGTTCGATTCCCGGTACCCGCTCCATACCTCCCAAATCCCATGAATCGATCGCAGTCGCGGCGTCGCCTCTATCGTGCGACCGCCGCGAAGTGGTCGATCAATCGCGGGCCGTCCCAGATCTCGATCGCGCGACCTTCGGCCAGGGCGAGGGCATGGGCGATGGCCTCGTCGTCGCCGTAGGCCGGGAGTGCGTGCAGGCTCTTCGCGCCGTCGGCGCCGGTGACGATGGCGTGGTAGCGCGGCCCTTGCGCCGGCACCTTTCGGGCGCGAGCGGTGTCGGCGCCCGGCTGCAAAACTTCGTCGCGGATGGGCTCGGCGTCGTTCGCGACCGCATCCCGCTTCTCGGCCATCCGGTGAGGTCTCATCCAGGCGGGGCGGAGGAGACATCCTGGCCATCCGCGCATCGCCAAGCGATCCACGGCGTCGACTCGAAGAGACTTCGGCGAAGAGGCAGGACGCGCCGGACCGTCACGTGCCCGATGGATGATCCGCGCAAGTTGTAGGCTAGGTGCGCGGTCGCAGCACAGCACCAACATATGTTAGGTGAGCGGTACCGGGCGTGTGGCGTCACCCTGCGACCGAAACGCCGCTTTCGGCTCGATCAACGTCCGCTGAGAGCCGTCACCCGCATCGTCGCCTGCGGGGATACGCCCAATGCTCGATGACCCATTCGGGGGGCCGGGATCGCCCGTCGCCTCACGCTTGGAGGCGACGGGCGTTCGTTGAGGTCAGGCGGCGGCGATGGTCGCCTTGACGATCTTGTCGGGGGAGCGCGGCGGCTCGCCCTTGTTGATCGTGTCGACCACGTCCATGCCTTCGGTCACCTTGCCCCAGACGGTGTACTGCTTGTCCAGAAAGCGCGCGTCGTCGAAGCAGATGAAGAACTGCGAGTTCGCCGAGTGCGGGAAGTTGGTGCGGGCCATCGAGCAGGTGCCGCGGGTGTGCGGCTCGGCGTTGAACTCGGCGTTCAGGTCGGGCAGGTCGGAGCCGCCCGAGCCGGTGCCGGTCGGGTCGCCGGTCTGGGCCATGAAGCCGTCGATCACGCGGTGGAACGGCACGCCGTCATAGAAGCCCTGGCCGGCCAGCGTCTTGATGCGCTCGACGTGGTTCGGTGCGAGGTCGGAGCGCAGCGCGACGACGACGCGGCCCTTGGTGGTCTCGAGGACGAGGTTTTCGGTGTCGGCCATGTCGGTCTCCGGGTTGGTCGGGGAAGGGGCGCTGCGCCGGTCGGCGGCGCGGCGGGGTGTTCGGGTGCCGTCATCCGGGTCGGTTCGCGTCGACCTTCCGGTAGACGAAACGTAGGGCGACGGGTCGCCCGGCGATCGCTCGGCCGAGGCCGGGCGTGATGCGCGCCGGCAGGCAACGGCTCAGGCCCTCGAGGGTCGCATGCACCAGGGTCGGGCGCGTCTTGGGCCCGACGCCCCTCGCATACGTGATCCGCGGCGGCCCGATCAAGCTCCCGTCCCGCCGGAGCGACAGGCGGGCGGTGATCTCGATGTCGGGCGCGTCCTCGAGCGAGGCCGGAGGGCGCCAGCACGCCGCGAGCGCCGGATAGAACTCGGCCAGCGTGTTCGCGCGGGGGACGGGGCGTGCCGCCAGCGGCACCACGATCGTCGCCCGCAGGGTCTGCGGGAGGCTCAGCGGGTAGCCGGGCCCCTCGCCGTCGAGGGCGTAGCCGTAGAACGGCTGGCCGTCCCACGCACCCGCCGAAGCGGGCGCGAGGGCGGCCAGCAGCGCCGCCGCCGCACCCCGCCCTCGCATCGCGGCTTACTTCGCCTTCTCGGCCAGCTGCATCTTGACGATCTTGTCCGGGTTCTGGACCGCGCCGCCGGCCGCGCCGGGGGCGGCCCTCTTGATCTTGTCGACGACGTCCATGCCGTCGGAGACGAGGCCGACCACGGTGTACTGCCCGTTCAGGAACGACGCATCGCCGAGGCAGATGAAGAACTGCGAGTTGGCCGAGTTCGGGTCCGACGAGCGGGCCATGCCGACGGTGCCGCGGCGGAACTGCGCCGAGGAGAACTCGGCCGGGATGTCGGGCAGGCTCGATCCGCCGGTGCCGTTGCCCTTCGGGTCGCCGGTCTGCGCCATGAAGCCGTCCATGACCCGGTGGAACTTAAGGCCGTTGTAGAAGCCCTGAGCGATCAGCGTCTTGAGCTGCTTGACGTGCTTGGGCGCGATGTCGGGGCGCAGCTCGATGGTGACGCGGCCGTCCTTCGTGTCGAGGAAGACGGTGTTGGCATCCGCCGCGCGGGCGGCGGAGGTGCCCATCGCGAGGGAGATCGCGAGCGCGAAAAATGCGGTGCGGCGGTTCATGGGGAATCGTCTCCTTGGAAGGGGTGGTGGCCTAGCTTCGGCTTGCGAAGCGGGCCGCGAGGCGTTCGGCCACCTGGTGCGGCACGAAGGGCGACACGTCGCCGCCCATGGCCGCGATCTGGCGGACGAGCGTCGCGGTGATCGGGCGGACCTGGATCGAGGCCGGCAGGAACACGGTCTGGATTTCGGGGGCCATCGCGCCGTTCATGCCGGCGAGCTGCATCTCGTAGTCGAGGTCGGTGCCGTCGCGCAGCCCGCGGATGAACAGGCTAGCCTTGCAGCGGCGGGCCGCGCTCACCGCGAGGTCGTCGAAGGTGGCGATCTCAAGCTCCGTCCCCTCGGCCTCGGCCAGGGGCCGGCAGGTCTCGCTCAGCAGCTCGGCTCGTTCTTCGGCGGTGAAGAGCGGCGCCTTGCCGGGGTGGACGCCGATCGCGATGACGAGGCGCGGCACAAGCCGGCAGGCCTGGCGGACGACGTCGAGATGGCCGTTTGTGACCGGATCGAAGGAGCCGGCATAGAGCGCGATGCGGTTCATGCCCGCAACGCCCTAGAGGATTTTCATGACGAACGGAACCGCCGCTCCGGCCGAATGGGCCGGGAGCCCGAAACGCGAGAAGGGCGGAAGCTTCCGCCTCCGCCCTCCTCGCGTGTTCCGATCGATGCAGGCGCCTGGGCGCTTGGCGGTAGATCCTAGTAGGTGCCGAACTTGTAGTTGATGCCGGCGCGAGCGAGGCTGCCCTCGGTCGAGACGCGCGAGATGTAGCCGATCCCCGGGGTGCCGGCCGGGCCGACGTTGGCGACGACGAGGTTGCGGCTTCCGAGGTCGTAGCGGATGTACTCGCCCTTGATCGTCACGGCGCTGGCTCGGAAGACGTTCAGGAAGGACTCCGTCGGCAGCGCGTACTCGATGCCGCCGCCGTAGGCGTAGCCGGTTTCCATGTTGGAGCGGCGGGCGGCATAGGTCACCGGCGCGCCGGTCTGGAAGGTGACGGACTGTGTCACGTCTCCGTAGGCGAAGCCGCCGGTGCCGTACACGAACACCCGGTCGAAGGCGTAGCCGACGCGGCCGCGCACCGTGCCGAGGTAGTTGAGCTCTGTGCGGTAGCTATTGGTCAGGACGTTGGCGTTGAAGACGGGGTTGAAGATCGTCTCGGTGCGGCGGCGCTGCAGATCGGTGTACTGCGCGTCGGCCTCGACGCCGACGACGATGCCGGAGCCCGGCGTGAACTGGAAATTGTAGCCGATCTGACCGCCGCCGGTGAAACCGTCCTGCGGCAGCGGCACGCTCGGGCGGCGCAGGTTGCGGTCGACGTTGAGCTGCAGAGCGCCGATGCCGGCGGTGCGGACGTTGTCACGCTCCGAGAAGGCGTAGCCGGCGTTCGCGCCGAGGTAGAAGCCGGTCCAGGTGAAGACCGGGACGGGCGTGAACACCGGCGGCGGCGCGCGGCGCGGAAGGTCGGCGGCGCCGGCGGCGGCTGCGAGGGCCGTCGATGCGACGGCGGCGAGGGCGATGGACTTCAGCACGGGCGGCATCCGGGGTTGGTGTCTGGTGTTGCCGACCAGTAACCCCAACGGCCTCCTCTATGATATGACTTAACGGCAACACTCGGAAACAGGCGTTTTCTGAATTTCCGTGACATGCCGTAGATCAATACCCTACGTTTCTTACAGAAAATTCATCCGTCGAATCTGAACTTTTTCGCGACCGCATCGCGCGGCGGCGCGGCCCTGCAGGACGACCGAGCCGTCCTGCAGGGCGCCTCGCTCACACCGCCTCGTCGGCGATCTCGCCGCCCTCGTCCTCGCCGGCGATGTGCTCGACCGAGACGACGCGCTCGTCTTTGGCGGTGTCGAACACCGTAACGCCCTGCGAGGCGCGGCCGACGACGCGGATGTCGTCCACCGGCACGCGGATCAGCTGCCCGGCATTGGTCACGAGCATGATCTGGTCGCTGGTCTCGACCGGGAAGGAGGCGACGAGGTTGCCGTTGCGGGCGTTGACCTCCATCGCCTTGATGCCCTTTCCGCCGCGGCCCGAGGTCCGGTACTCGAACGACGAGGTCCGCTTGCCGTAGCCGCGCTCGGCGAGCGTCAGCACGAACTGTTGGTTGGCGCCCATCTCGGCGTAGCGCTCCTGCGACAGCAGCGGCGCGTCGGTGGCGGCCTCCTCGGCGTCGGCGTCGTTCGCTTCGGGCGCGGTGTCGCCGATGACGGCGCGCTGCATCTTGAGGAAGCCGACCCGCTCCTCGGGTGTCGCCTCGAAGCTGTTCAGGATCGTCATCGAGATGACGCGGTCGCCCTTGCCGAGGCTGATGCCTCGCACGCCGGTGGAATCGCGGCCCTTGAACACGCGGACGTCCTCGACCGGGAAGCGGATGCACTGGCCGAGCGCGGTGGTCAGCAGCACGTTCTGCTCGGGGCGGCAGATCTCGACGTGGACGATGTGGTCGCCCGGATCGAGCTTCATCGCGATCTTGCCGTTGCGGTTCACCTGCACGAAGTCGGACAGCTTGTTGCGTCGGACGCCGCCCGAGGCGGTCGCGAACATCACGTCCAGCGTCTCCCAGGAGCTCTCGTCCTCGGGCAACGGCATGATCGTGGTGATGCGCTCGGCCTGGTCCTGCAGCTGCAGGATGTTGACCAGCGCCTTGCCGCGGGCGTTCGGCGCCGCCATCGGCAGGCGCCAGACCTTCTCCTTGTAGGCCTGGCCCTGGCTGGAGAAGAATAGCACCGGCGTGTGCGTGCTCGCCACGAACAGGCGGGTGACGAAATCCTCCTCGCGGGTGGACATGCCGGAGCGGCCCTTGCCGCCGCGGCGCTGGGCCCGATAGGTCGAGAGCGGCACGCGCTTGACGTAGCCGGCGTGGCTCACGGTGACGACCATGTCCTCGCGCTGGATCAGGTCCTCGTCGTCGACGCTGGAATCGTAGTCGAGGATCACCGTCCGCCGCGGGGTGGCGAACTGCGTGCGCACCTCGGCGAACTCGTCCTTGACGATGGTCTGGATGCGTGACCGCGAGCGCAGGATGTCGAGGTAGTCGGCGATCTCGTCGGCGAGCGACTTCAGCTCGTCGCCGACCTCGTCGCGGCCCAGAGCCGTCAGGCGCTGCAGGCGCAGGTCGAGGATCGCGCGGGCCTGCACCTCCGAAAGCCGGTAGGTGCCGTCGTCCTTCACGCGGTGGCGCGGGTCGTCCACCAGCGCGATCAGGGGGGCGATGTCGTGGGCCGGCCAGTCGCGCGCCATCAGCGCCTCGCGCGCCGAGTTCGGATCGGGCGAGGTGCGGATCAGGCGGATCACCTCGTCGATGTTGGCCACCGCGATGGCGAGGCCGCACAGGACGTGGGCGCGCTCGCGGGCCTTGTTCAGCAGGAACTTGGTGCGGCGGGAGACGACCTCCTCGCGGAAGTCGATGAAGGCCTGGAGCAGGTCCTTTAGGCTCATCAGCTCGGGGCGTCCGCCGTTCAGCGCCACCATGTTGCAGCCGAAGGAGGATTGCAGCGGCGTGAACCGGTAGAGCTGGTTCAGCACCACCTCCGCCATCGCGTCGCGCTTGATCTCGACGACGATGCGCATGCCGTCGCGGTCGGATTCGTCGCGCAGGTCCGAGATGCCCTCGACGCGCTTCTCCTTGACCAGCTCGGCGATCTTCTCGACCAGCGTGGCCTTGTTCACCTGGTACGGAATCTCGGTGAAGATCAGCGCCTCGCGCTCCTTGCGCAGCTCCTCCACGTGGGACTTGGCCCGCATGATGATCGAACCGCGTCCGGTGGCGTAGGCCAACCGCGTGCCGGCGCGCCCGAGGATCGAGCCGCCGGTGGGGAAGTCCGGCCCGGGCACGATCTCGGTCAGCTGCTCGATGGTCAGGCTGGGATCGTCGATCAGCGCGATGCAGGCGTCGATGAGTTCGCCGAGGTTGTGCGGCGGGATGTTGGTCGCCATGCCGACGGCGATGCCGCCGGCGCCGTTGACGAGAAGGTTCGGGAAGCGCGCCGGCAGCACCGAGGGCTCTTCGCGCGACTCGTCGTAGTTCGGCTGGAAATCGACGGTGTTCTTGTCGATGTCGGCGAGCAGCGCGGTCGCGGGCTTGGCCAGGCGCGATTCCGTGTAGCGCATGGCGGCGGCCGGATCGCCGTCGACGGAGCCGAAGTTGCCCTGCCCGTCGATGAGCATCAGGCGCATCGAGAAGTCCTGCGCCATGCGGACCAAGGCGTCGTAGATCGATTGGTCGCCGTGCGGGTGGTAGAGGCCGATCACGTCGCCGACGATGCGGGCCGACTTGACGTACTTGCGCTCGGGCAGGTGCCCGCTCTCGTAGGCCGCGAACAGGATGCGCCGGTGCACCGGCTTGAGGCCGTCGCGCGCATCCGGCAGCGCCCGGCTCACGATCACGCTCATCGCGTAGTCGAGGTAGGACCGGCGCATCTCGTCGGTGATGGAAACGGGCTTGATGTCGCTGGCGGGCGGCGGCGTGCCGGCCCCTGTCTCGTCGTTGTCGGCCAAGGGCTTTATCCGTGTGGCGAAGGCCCCGCGTCCGGAGCCGGTGTCTGGTGCGGCGCACGCCGAAAGGCCGCGGGCGGCACGACGTGGGGGAAGACGAATGATATCAGACGGTTAATTATTCCTCCCGCGGCACCGGCGCAAGCACCTGATCCACCCCTGTCCGGCGCTCTTTTCGAGAGCGTCAACGACGCTCGCAACCGTAGGATCGCGTGCCGGAGCGTGCATCTCCACAGACCGGCCAAGCTCGCCCCGGAACGCTGCCGAACGATCCGCAAGGTTTGGGTGCGGTGCGGGGAACAACAGCTGGGCCGGCAGCTTCTGTGACAGATGTGGCTGTTCACACCCGGCTCCGCGTCGGGGATCGCCTCTGCGCGATTCGAACCGGCCACGAGCCCTGAAACGATGAGGATGCTGGCCTGATGCGGCGCACGCACAACATGCCCTTCGGCGCCGAGATCGCCGGCGACGGCGTCCGCTTCGCGCTCTGGGCACCGACCGCCGAGGACGTCACCCTGGTGGTCGACGGCGCCGACCACGCGATCCCCGACGCCGACGAGGGCTGGCGCCGGACGACCGTGCCGGGGGTGGCGGCCGGCGCGCGCTATGGCTTCCGAATCGACGGCGACCTCGTGGTGCCCGATCCCGCCTCGCGCTTCCAACCGGACGACGTCTCGGGGCTGTCCGAGGTGGTCGACCCGTCGGCATTCGCCTGGACCGACGCCGCCTGGACCGGCCGTCCGTTCGAGGAGGCGGTGATCTACGAGACGCATGTCGGCACGGCGACGCCTGAGGGCACCTATGCCGGCCTTCAGGCGCGCCTTCCCGACCTCAAGGCGCTCGGCGTCACAGCGATCGAGCTGCTGCCGCTCGCCGACTTCAAGGGGACCCGCAACTGGGGCTACGACGGCGTGCTGCCCTACGCGCCGGACGCCGCCTACGGCCGCCCCGACGACCTCAAGCGCCTGATCGACGCGGCCCACGGCCTCGGGCTGATGGTCTACCTCGACGCGGTCTACAACCACTTCGGGCCGGCCGGGAACTACCTCCACGCCTACGCCAAGAGCTTCTTCACCGAACGTCACCAGACTCCGTGGGGCGCCGGCATCAACTTCGACGGCAAGGAGAGCGGCCACACCGTGCGGCAGTTCTTCATCCAGAACACGCTGTACTGGCTCGGCGAATACCATTTCGACGGCATCCGCTTCGACGCGGTGCACGCGATCCTCGACGATTCGCCCAAGCACTTCCTGGCCGAGCTCGGCGAGACGGTGCGGTCGACCTTCCCTGATCGACAGATCCACTTGATGCTGGAGAACGAGGCCAACCAAGCGCGCTGGCTCGAGCGCGATGCGGCCGGCAAGCCCGTCCAGCACGACGCGCAGTGGGCGGACGACTTGCACCATTGCTGGCATGTTCTGCTGACGGGCGAGGATTCCGGCTACTACGAGAGCTTCAGCGACAAGCCGGTCGAGCGTCTGGCCCGCTGCCTGTCGGAGGGCTTCGCCTACCAGGGCGAGCCCTTCAAGACGCTGGGCGACCATCCCCGCGGCGAGCCCTCGGCGCACCTGCCACCGACCGCGTTCGTCACCTTCCTGCAGAACCACGACCAAGTCGGCAACCGGGCGCTCGGCGAGCGCCTGAGCCACCTCGCCGACCCGGCGAGGCTCGACCTCGCCCGCGCCGGCTTGCTGCTCGCGCCCCAGATCCCGATGCTGTGGATGGGCGAGGAGTGGTCGGCCTCGACGCCGTTCCTGTTCTTCGTCGACTTCGCGCCGGACGAGGACCTGAACAAGGCCGTGCGCGAGGGACGCCGCAAGGAGTTCAAGAGCTTCGCGGCCTTCGCCGACGACACCTCGGTGATCCCCGACCCGACCGAGGCCGAGACCTTCGAAGCCTCGAAGCTCGATTGGGCGGAGCGCGAGCGATCCCCCCATCGCGAGGTCCTGGCCGAGACGACGCGCCTGCTGGCCCTGCGCCGGGACGTGGTGGTGCCGCTTGCCAAGTCCGGCTATCGCGGGGCCAAGGCGAACCTGCCCCGTGCGGACGTCGTAGACTGCACCTGGTCCTACGACGGCGGGACGCTGCGCTTCGTCGCCAACGTCGGCAACGGGCCGTATTCCGTCGAGGCCGGCGACGACACGCTGGTCTGGACCAATGCGCCGGACGGCACCGGTGCAATTTTGCCCGCTTGGACGGGCGTATTCCTGACGAAAGCGGCCCGATGAGCAGCGCACTGCAACGCCTGGCCGACCTGGCCGGCATCGCCGACGGCTACGTCGACGCCTTCGGCAAGCCGGTCGAGACCCCGCTCGAGGTTCGCCGCGGCATGCTCGCCGCGTTGGGCTTCGCGGTCGAGAGCGACGACGCCGTCGCCCGCAGCCTCGCCGAGGCCGAAGCGTTGCGGAACGGCCCGATCCCGCCGTTGCTCCCGGTCGAGGCGCGCCGCGCCGCCCGCGTGCCGGTCCGCGGCGAAGGGACTGTGAACTGGCGCCTCGTCGACGAGCGCGGCAGCGCCCGCGAGGGCCGGGCCGCCCTGTCGGGCGACGCCGCCGGCTTCGAGCTTCCGCCGCTGACGCCGGGCTACCACCACCTCACGGTGACGCTCGGCGACCGCACGGCGCAGGCCTGGATCATCTCCGCTCCGCAGCGCTGCTGGCGTCCGCGCGCCTACGCCGACGAGGGTGCGAGCGATTGGGGTCTCGCCGCCCAGCTCTACGGGCTGCGCTCGGACGACAACCTCGGCATCGGCACCTATGCCGACGCCGGCCACGCGGCGCACGATGCGGGCCTGCGCGGCGCCTCTTTCCTCGGCCTCAGCCCGGTCCACGCGCTGTTCTCCGCCGACCGCACGAAGATCTCGCCTTATTCGCCGTCCTCGCGCCTGTTCCTCGACACGCTGTTCATCGCGCCGCGGAGCCTTCCGGGCTTTGCCGGCTCGCGGGCGGAGGCGTTGCTCCTCGAGATGGCGCCCCGTGTGGAAGCCATTCGCGACGCGGCGCTCGTCGATCACCAGGGCGTGTGGGCCGTGCTCTCGCCGGTGCTTCGGGCGCTGTGGGAGGAGTCCGACGCCAAGCGCGGCGCGGATGCCGGCTTCACGGCGTTTCGCGCGGAGGGCGGCGAGGACCTGCAATCTCACGCCACGTTCGAGGCCCTGTCGGAGCACTTCAAGGGGCAGGGCGCCCAGTGGCTCGGCGACTGGCCCGAGGCCTACCGGCGCGCCGGGACCGAGGCCGTCGTCGCCTTCGCCGAGGAGCACCGGGACGCGGTCTCTTATCACGCGTGGTTGCAGTACCTCGCCGACCGGCAACTCGCCGACGCGTCGGCGCGGGCGCTCGCCACCGGCATGCGGATCGGCCTCTATCGCGACCTCGCGGTCGGCGCCGACCGCGGCGGCTCCGAGATTTGGTCGCATCCCGAGCGTTTCGCCGACCGCGTCTCGATCGGCGCGCCGCCCGACCTGCTGGCGCCCAAGGGCCAGGATTGGGGCCTACCGGCGTTCGATCCGCTCGAGATGGAGCGCGACGGCCTCGCCGCCTTCCGGGCGCTCGTGCGCGCTAACATGCGCCATGCCGGCGCGATCCGCATCGACCACGCCTTCCAGCTCGCTCGCCTGTTCCTGATCCCGCTGGGCGGCGGCGCTAAGGACGGCGCCTACGTGGCGATGCCGTTCGAACCGATGATCGCGGTGCTGCGGCTGGAGAGCCATCGCAACAAGTGCCTCGTCATCGCCGAGGATCTCGGCACCGCGCCGGAGGGCTTCTCCGACGCGCTGATGCAGGCCGGCATCCTGAGCTACCGCATCCTCGCCTTCGAACGCGAGCAGGATGGGCGGTTCAAGGCCCCCGACGCCTACCCGCGTGACGCGCTCACAGCGATCACCACCCACGACCTGCCGACCTTCGTCGGCTGGTGGCGCGGGGTCGACACCGACACCCGCCAGTCGCTCGGCCTCTACGACGCCGAGCGGGCGGAGGCCGAGCGGACCGAGCGGGTCACCGAGCGCCGCCGGCTGTTGGAGGCGCTGGCCGGCCAGCAGCTCATCGTCGGCGCCGAGCCGCCGGACGTCGCGCCGTTCGAGGCCGCGGCGCGCTACCTCGCCCGCGCCCCGTCGATGTTGACGGCGGTGCAGTACGAGGACGTGGTGTCCGAGCTGAGCCAGGCCAACGTTCCGGGCTCGACCGAGGGCTATCCGAACTGGCGGCGCAAGCTCGACCGCGACCTGAACGCCATCGCCGCCCCCGGCGGCCCGCTGGCGAAGCTCGCCGCTTCGCTGTCTGCCGAGGATCGTGGCCCGCGCTCGGGCGCTGCGCGTCTCGCGACGGCGCCGCCGCGGGCGACCTATCGGCTCCAATTCCACAAGGACTTCACCTTCGCCGACGCGGAGAGGATCGTCCCGTATCTCGCCAAGCTCGGCATCAGCCACGTCTACGCCTCGCCGCTGCAGAAGGCGCGGCCCGGCTCGACTCACGGCTACGACATCGTCGACCACGGGGCGATCAACCCGGAACTCGGCGGCGAGGCCGGCTTCGTCCGCCTGTCGGACGCCCTGCGGGCGCACGGGCTGAAGCTCCTCCTCGACATCGTCCCGAACCACATGGGCGTCGGCGGCGCCGACAACCCGTGGTGGCTATCGGTGCTCGAATGGGGCGCGCTCTCGCCCTTCGGCCACGCCTTCGACATCGACTGGGAGCGCCTGGGCGCCAACCGCAACCTCGTCATCCCCTTCCTCGGCGAGCGCTACGGCGAGGCGCTGGAGAACGGTAACCTCGAACTCAAGTTCGATGCGGAGGCCGGCGCCTTCAGCGTCTGGCACCACGAACACCAGTTCCCCATTCGCCCGCTCAACTACCCGACGATCCTCAACCGGGTGCTCGCGGCGCTCGGCGACGTGGACGAGGAGGCGCAGGGCGAGCTGCTCGCCATCTCCGAGCGCCTGCGCGCCATGGGTGCCGAGACCGACCCGAAACGGCGTCACGCCTTCCCCGAGGAGGCCGAGGGGCTGAAGCGGCGTCTCGCCGCCGTCTGCGCGGTGTCGCCTGAAATCCGCGCCGCCATCGACCGCAGCTTGAAGCTGCTCAACGGCTTCAAGGACCGCCCCGACAGCTTCGGCCCGCTCCATCGGCTGCTCGAAAGTCAAGCCTACCGCTTGGCGCATTGGCGCGTCGCGTCGAGCGACATCAACTATCGGCGCTTTTTCGACGTGAACTCCCTTGCGGGCCTTCGCGTCGAGCTGAACGACATCTTCCACCGCTCGCACGAGACCGTGTTCCGGCACGTCCGCGAGGGGCGGATCGACGGCCTGCGCATCGACCACATCGACGGGCTGGCCGACCCGCAGGGCTACGCGCGGGCGCTGCAGGCCGCCGTTGGGCCGGGCTTCTACGTCGTCGTAGAGAAGATTTTGGAGCCGGGCGAGAAGCTTCGGCCCTGGCCTGTGGCCGGCACCACCGGCTACGACGTGCTGAACCACCTCGACGGCATTCTGGTCGATCAGGGCAAGCGCGGGAAGATCAAGCGTCTCTACGAGTGGGCCACCGGCTACGACGAGCCCTACGGCTTCCAGCTCCGCGCCGCGAAGGCCGAGATCCTTGAGATCAGCTTCGCGAGCGAGCTCGAGGTGCTGACCAGCGACCTCAAGGAGATCGCCGACGCCGACCGGCGCACGCGCGACTTCTCGGTCAACGCGATCCGCCGGGCGCTGATCGAGATCATCGCCCGCTTCCCGACCTATCGCAGCTACCTGCCGCCGGACCTCGACGAAAGCGACGTCGAGGCCGAGGACATCCGGTTGATCGAGGGCGCGGTCGCCAAGGCCAAGCGCTGGTCTGCGTTGCCGGACCGCTCGGTGCACGACTTCGCCGCCGCCGCCCTGATCGGACGGATCGAGACCGCGGGTCCCGGCAGGCCAGACCCGGGCGTCATCCTGCGCTTCCGCCGCCGCTTCCAGCAGCTCACCGGCCCGGTGATGGCCAAGAGCCTGGAGGACACGCTGTTCTACCGCTACGCGATGCTGCTCGGCCTCAACGAGGTCGGCGGCGACCCGGGCGAGTACGGGCTGGACGCCGAGCACTTCCACGGCCTGCAGGCGGCGCGCGCCCGCGACTGGCCGAACGCCATGATCACCACGGCGACGCACGACACCAAGCGCGGCGAGGATGCACGGACGCGCCTGCTCGCCTTGTCCGAGCTGCCGGAGGAGTGGGCCCGCGCCTGGGACCTCTGGCGCACGGTCGCCGGCCCGCATCTCGCGAGCATCGACGACGAGCCAGCGCCGGACGCCAACGACCAGTGGATGTTCTTCCAGGCGATCCTAGGGGCGTGGCCGCTCGAGTTACTCGACGCCGACGCGCCAGACGCGATCGAGGACTTCCGCAAGCGCCTGACCGCCTACAGCGAGAAGGCGATGCGCGAGGGCAAGCGCCGGTCGAGCTGGGTCAACGTCGACGAGGCCTACGAGGGCGCGGTCGCCAAGCTGTTCGAGGCGCTGATCGCACCGGGCTCCGCGTTCCTGGCCCAGCTCCGGCCGTTCGCCCGCCGCCTCGCCCATCTCGGCATGATTGCCGGCCTCGGCCGCACGGTCCTCAAATGCACGCTGCCGGGTCTTCCCGACGTGTACCAGGGCACCGAGTTCTGGGACTTCTCGTTCGTCGACCCCGACAACCGCCGGCCGGTGGACTACGCGGCCCTCGAACGCGCCCTCTCCGATGAGGACGCCGTGCTCGGGCTGCTTTCGCGTTGGCCGGACGGGCGCGTCAAGCAGGCCACCCTGGCGCGACTGCTCGCCGACCGCGCCGCGCGGCCGGCCTTCTACGCCGAGGCCGACTATCGCGCGATCGAGGCCGCCGGCCCGCGGGCCGAGAACGTGATCGCCTACCTGCGGTCCGACGCGAGCACGGAGGGCGACCTGTTCGTCGCCGTCCCGCGTCTGGTCGCCGGATTGGTGACGGACGAAACGTGGTCCGGCGCAGGCTTCGCCGGCACGACCGTCGACCTCGGCGCCGGCACCCGCTGGCACGACATCGTCACGGGGGCCGACTACGAGGGGTCCGCGGATTTCGGGGCGCTGTTTTCCGCGCTTCCCTACGCCGTGCTCCGGCGCCGGCCCTGAGACCCCGCGTGCCGTGCCGGATCATCGGGCACGGCACGCACCCGGCATTCGGGCGTTAGCCGATGACGCCATCCCATATTTTCGAGGCCAGCATGAACGGACCGACAACCGCATCGAGGAAAGCCGCAGCGGACGGGGCGGCCCCCGTCTCGCCGCCGGCCGGCCTCGCGACGGGGGGCTCGGGAGCGCGCGTCCTGGGGCCGCGGATCTACAACCTGTTCCCGCTCCTCGTCGGGCGGGTGTCGGATTGGACGGCGGAGCTGCCGCGGATCGCGGAGCTCGGCTTCGATTGGGTCTACCTCAACCCGTTCCACGCCACCGGCGGGTCGGGCAGCCTCTACGCGGTCGCCGACCCGGAGCGCCTCGACGACCGCTTCCGCGACGACGACGGCACCGACGACGACGCGCAGATCCGGCGCTTCTGCGCCGCGGCCGAGGCGGCCGGCCTGTCGGTGATGACCGATCTCGTTATCAACCACACCGCCAACGACGGACGCCTCGCCCGTGAGCGGCCGGACTTGTTCGTCAAGGAGGCCGACGGCTCGATCGCGAGCCCGGCGGCGGTCGATCCCGACGACCCGACGATCCGCACCGTCTGGGGCGACTTGGCCGAGCTCGACTACCATTCCGAAGGTCCGCGCAACGAGCTGACCCGGATCTGGGACGCCTACATCGCCCACCTCCAGGGCCTCGGCGTCGCCGGCTTCCGCTGCGACGCCGCCTACAAGGTACCGCCGGAGACCTGGCGCGCCCTGATCGGCCAGTCCAAGGCACGCGAGGCCGGCTGCCTCTTTGCCGCCGAGACGCTGGGCTGCACCTTCGAGGAGGCGAGGGCCACGGCCGGGGCGGGCTTCGACTACCTGTTCAACTCGTTCGCGTGGTGGGACCTGAAGAAGCCCTGGGCGCTGGAGCAGTACGAGCGCCTGCGCGTCATCGCCCCCTCGATCGCGTTCCCCGAGAACCACGACATGCCGCGTCTGGCGGCCAAGGTGACGGGCGCGGCAGACGCCGTCGCCGCGCAGCTGCGCAGCCGCTACGCGCTGGCCGCGTTCTACTCGGCCGGCGTGCTGATGCCGATCGGCTACGAATGGGGCTATCGCCGCCCGGTCCACGTCGTCGACACAACGCCGGCCGACCGCGAGTCGGACACCGGAATCGACATCTCGGCCTACGTCACCGCGATCAACGCGCTCCGCGCCGAGCTTCCCGCCGCCAACGTCGAGGGCGCGCAGGCGCGGATTTCGTCGCCGGACGCGGACTTCGTCGCGCTCGCCCGCTACGACACCGGGCACCCGGCCTCCGCGCGGCACGCCGTGATCCTGATCTTCAACCCGACCGACAAGCCCGTGCCGGTCGATGCCGGCGCGCTGATCACCCGCACCG
Source organism: Methylobacterium sp. WL8 (assembly GCF_008040045.1). NCBI lineage: Bacteria > Pseudomonadati > Pseudomonadota > Alphaproteobacteria > Hyphomicrobiales > Methylobacteriaceae > Methylobacterium > Methylobacterium sp. WL8. The sequence continues at coordinate 110,665 of NZ_VRVF01000001.1, forward strand.
GCGGCATGCTCGGGCCGTTCGTCGATCGCACCCCCGAGGCCGAGCCGATCGCCTTCCATCCCGGCAGCGCCATCGACCTGGCGCCCGGCGAGCTGCGGATCATCAGCGCCGAGGCCGCAGTGGTGACGAAGCTGCCGAGCCGCGGCACGCCGGACGGCACGGGCCGCGTCGTGATCGAGGCGGTGGCGCCGGAACTCGACGGCGGCCGGTCCCCGGTCAAGCGCGTCGTCGGCGAGAGCTTTGCGGTAGAGGCCGACATCTTCTCGGACGGGCACGAGATCCTGAACGCCGCGATCCTCTCCCGCGTCGTCGGCGCGACCGAGTGGCGGCGCGACCCCATGGCGTTCGTCGACAACGACCGCTGGGCCGGGCATTTCCCGCTGGAGAAGAACGCCCGCTACGAGTTCACCATCGAGGGCTGGCGCGACGGCTTCTCCTCGTGGATGCGCGACACCCTGAAGAAGCGTGACGCCGGAGTGGACGTGCGCCTCGAGACCATCGAGGGCGTTACCCTGGTCCAGACTGCCGCCGACCTCGCCGAGGGACGCGACAAGGAGCGGCTGCACGCGCTCGTCGCGGCGCTCGGCGCCGAGGAGACCGGCTCCGCCGCCCAGCTCGACCGCATCCTCGTCCCGGATTCTGCCAGCCTCGTGCGCCGCAACGCCGAGCGGGTGAACGCCTCGCGCTATCCCGTCGTCGCGCAGGTGATCGCCGACCGTCTCGCGGCCCGGTTCTCGGCCTGGTACGAGATCTTTCCGCGCTCGCAATCGATGGACGCGAACCGCCACGGCACCTTCGACGACGTGATCGGCCGCCTGCCGGAGATCCGCGAGCTCGGCTTCGACGTGCTGTACTTCACCCCGATCCATCCGGTCGGGCGCACCAACCGCAAGGGCAAGAACAACACCCTGAAGGCGCTGCCGGGGGACGTCGGCTCGGTCTACGCGGTCGGCACCGAGGAGGGAGGCCACGAAGCGGTCCACCCCGATCTCGGCACGCTCGCCGACTTCGAGCGCCTCGTCGCGGCGAGTCACGCCCACGGCATGGAGGTCGCCCTCGACTTCGCGATCCAGTGCTCGCCCGACCACCCCTGGATCAAGAACCATCCCGAATGGTTCGAGTGGCGCCCGGACGGGACGCTGAAGTTCGCCGAGAACCCGCCGAAAAAGTACGAGGACATCTCGAACGTCCACTTCTACGGCGGCGCGCTGCCGTCGCTGTGGATCGAGCTGCGCGACATCCTGCTCGGCTGGTGCTCGCGCGGCGTGCGCATCTTCCGCGTCGACAACCCGCACACCAAGCCGATCCCGTTCTGGGAGTGGGTGATCGCCGAGGTGAACGGCCGCTACCCCGACGCGCTCTTCCTCGCGGAGGCCTTCACCCGGCCGAAGATGATGAAGAAGCTCGCCAAGGCCGGCTACCAGCAGAGCTACACCTACTTCACTTGGCGCAACACCAAGGCCGAGCTGACGTCCTACGCGATGGAGCTCGCCGGCAAGATGGGCGAGTACTACCGCCCGAACTTCTTCGCCAACACGCCGGACATCAACCCGCACTACCTCCAGACCAGCGGGCGGGCGGGCTTCGTCGTGCGCGCGACGCTGGCTGCGACGCTGTCGTCGGTCTACGGCATCTACAACGGCTTCGAGCTGTGCGAGGCCGCGCCGTATCCCGGCAAGGAGGAATACCTCAACTCCGAGAAGTACGAGCTGAAGGCCTGGGACTACGACCGCCCCGGCAACATCCGCGAGCACATCGTCAAGCTCAACCAGATCCGTCGCGAGAACCCCGCGCTCTGGGACTTCCGCAACGTCGTCTTCACCGGCGCCTACAACGACGAGATCATCGCCTACGCCAAGACCACGCCCAATCGCGACAACTGCGTGTTCGTGATGGTCAACCTCGACCCGAAGAACCGCCAGGAATGCACCTACGAGGTGCCGCTCTGGCTGCTCGGCGAGGATGACGGCGGGGCGGTGGCGGTCGAGGACCTGCTCGACGGATACACGTTCGAGTTGCGCGGCAAGTCCCACCGCATCGCCCTCGATCCGGTCGAGCGGTCCTGCGTGATCTGGCGCCTAAGCCGTCCGAAGCGGGTTGCGGGCTGAAGCCGCCCGTGTAACCAGAAACGGCGCGCGATCGGCCCTGTCGGTCGCGCTGTCGCCACCATCCTGCGGTTAGACAGCCGCACACCGATCACGTGACGACCTCGTCGTGCGGGACCGGCCCGACAAGCCCCTGAATCCGACGTGCGAGGCAACGACGCGATGATCGATCGCAGCGATCCGCAATGGTACCGTGACGCCATCATCTACCAGATCCACGTCAAGTCGTTCTTCGACTCGAACAATGACGGGATCGGTGATTTCGAGGGCCTCACCCAGCGGCTGGACTATGTCCGAGACCTCGGCGTCACCGCCATCTGGCTGATGCCGTTCTACCCGTCCCCGTTGCGGGACGACGGCTACGACATCGCCGACTACGAGGAGGTCAACCCGTCCTACGGGACGATGGCGGACTTCCGCCGCTTCGTGGAAGCCGCGCACGAGCGCGGCCTGCGGGTGATCACCGAGCTCGTCATCAACCACACCTCGGACCAGCACCCGTGGTTCCAGCGCGCCCGCGAGGCGCCGGCCGGGTCGCCGGAGCGCGACTTCTACGTCTGGTCGGACACCGACACGCCGTATTCCGACACGCGGATCATCTTCCTCGACACCGAGACCTCGAACTGGACCTGGGACCCGGTCGCCAAGCAGTACTTCTGGCACCGGTTCTACAGTCACCAGCCGGACCTGAACTTCGACAACCCGAAGGTGCTGGAAGCCGTCATCGAGACGATGCGCTACTGGCTCGACATGGGCGTCGACGGCCTGCGCCTCGACGCGATCCCCTACCTGATCGAGCGCGACGGCACGAACTGCGAGAACCTTCCCGAGACCCACACGGTCATCAAGGCGATCCGCGCGGCGCTTGACGCGAGCTATCCCGACCGGATGCTGCTGGCCGAGGCCAACCAGTGGCCGGAGGAGACCGCGCAGTATTTCGGCGACGGCGACGAATGCCACATGGCGTTCCACTTCCCGCTGATGCCGCGGATGTACATGGCGATCGCCCGGGAGGACCGGCACCCGATCACCGACATCATGCGCCAGACGCCCGAGATCCCGGAAGGGTGCCAGTGGGCGATCTTCCTGCGCAACCACGACGAGCTGACGCTCGAGATGGTGACCGCGGAGGAGCGTGACTACCTCTGGTCGTTCTACGCCGCCGAGCGCCGCGCCCGCATCAACCTCGGCATCCGCCGCCGCCTCGCGCCGCTGCTCGAGAACGACCGGCGCAAGATCGAGCTGATGAAGTCCCTCGTCCTGTCCATGCCCGGAACGCCGGTGCTGTACTACGGCGACGAGATCGGCATGGGCGACAACATCTATCTCGGCGACCGCGACGGCGTGCGCACGCCGATGCAATGGTCGCCCGACCGCAACGGCGGCTTCTCGCGGGCCAACCCGCAGCGCCTGTTCCTGCCGGCGATCCAGGACCCGATCTACGGCTTCGACGCCCTGAACGTCGAGGCGCAGACGCAGTCGCAGACCAGCTTGCTGAACTGGACGCGGCGGATGATCGCCATCCGCAACAACAGCACGGCGTTGGGCCGCGGCTCGATGCAGTTCCTATATCCTAGCAACCGCAAGGTGCTGGCCTGGATCCGCGAGTTCGAGGGCGAACGCGTGCTCTGCGTCGCCAACCTGTCGCGCGCGCCGCAGGCGGTGCAGCTCGACCTGTCGGAGCTGCGCAGCGCGGTGCCGATCGAGCTCACCGGCGGCAGCGAATTCCCGCCGATCGGCGAGCTGCCCTACCTGCTCACCCTGCCGTCCTACGGTTTCTACTGGTTCTCGCTGTCGTCTGCGAACACCGGCACGGTGGGGCCGATGAAGGAGGCGCCCGAGCTGTTCACGCTCGTGCTCACCGGCGGCATCGAGAGCCTGATGGCCGGCCGCGAGCGCGTCGCCTTCGAGCGCACCGTGATCCCGCCCTTCATCGCCAGCCGTCGCTGGTTCGGCGCCAAGGGCTCGCGGATCAAGAGCGTGAAGGTCGTCGACTGCGCCACCGTGAAGGAGGCCGGCGGCGAAGCCCGCTTCCTGCTGCCGCGCATCGACGTGCAGCTCTCCAACGGCGAGCGGCAGCAATACTTCGTGCCCGTCGGCGTCGACGAGGGCCGCGAGGACGAGACGCTGCTCGAATTCGCCGTGGCGCGCGTGCGCCGCGGTCCACGCACCGGCTTGCTTTACGGGGCTGCGGCCTCGCCCGACTTCGCGATCTGCCTCGCCGAAGGCATGCGCGACGGCCGCGAGATCCCGACCGAGGGCGGCAAGCTCGTCTTCTCCTCGACTTCGGCGTTCGACCACAGCGTGCCGTTCGAGGCCGCCGACGTGCGCCGGCTGTCGGCCGAGCAAAGCAACACCTCGATCGCCATCGGCGCGAAGATGATGCTCAAGCTGCTGCGCCGCCTGCAGCCGGGGACCCATCCCGAGGTCGAGGTCGGGCGCTTCCTCACCGAGGAGGCGAAGTTTCCGAACACGCCGGCGCTGCTCGGCACCCTGGAGCACGTCGCCGAGGACGGCACCCGCACGGCGCTCGCCGTGCTGCAGAGCTTCGTCCTGAACCAGGGCGACGCCTGGACGGTGATGCTTGAGGGCCTGCGCCGCGACTTCGAGACCGTGGTGCTGGCTCCCGAGAGCGAGGCGCCGACGCCGGAGGACGCGTTCCACGACCACCTGCGCTGGGCCGAACTCCTCGGGCGCCGCACCGCTGAGATGCACAACGCCTTCGCGATCGAGACGGCGGACGCGGCCTTCGCCGCCGAGCCGTTCATGGCCGACGACCTGGCGGTGCTCGGCGCCGACGCGAAGCATCAGGCCGACCGCGCCTTCCGCGGGCTCAAGGGCATCGCCGAGCGCGGGCTCGACGTCGGACGCCCGGCGAGCGCGGCCTTGGCCGAGCGCCGGGCCGAGGTCGACGCGCTGATCGCGTCGCTGACGCGCGATCCGCCGAAGGGTGCGTTCAAGACCCGCATCCACGGCGACTACCACCTCGGACAGGTTCTGGTGTCGAGCGGCGACCTCGTGCTGGTCGACTTCGAGGGCGAGCCCTCGCGACCGGCCGACGAGCGCCGGGCGAAGTCGACGCCGCTGCGGGACGTCGCCGGGATGCTGCGCTCGTTCGCCTACGGCGCCGAGACGGTGACCCGCGAGATCGCCGGCCGCTTCGCCGATTCCGAGGACCGCGCGCGCAACGCGGCCCTCGCCTGGCGTGGCATGATCGATGCGGCGTTCCTCGAAGGCTACGGAAGCGCCGTCTCCGAGAGCCGCGCCGCCGTGACCGACCCGGCGACGCAGGACCGTCTGTTGCGCCTCTGCCTCCTGACGAAGGCGCTCTACGAGGTCGATTACGAGGCGAACAACCGCCCGGACTGGATCGAAATCCCCGCCCGTGGGGTTCTGACCATTCTGGAGGACGCCAAGGCGTCCTGATCCAAGGCGCGGGCCGACGGGGCGAAAACGGCCTCCCCGGCCCGCGCGGAGACTGACGGACTTGAGGCCCTCGCCCGACCCATTCGGGCGCGGCCCCGGTCACCCGAGAGAGGCACCTGAATGACGGCCATCGACCAGACCTTCGCGACCCGCTCCGACCCGTCGGACACGAACCAGGTCTCGAATGTCCCCTCGTCCGGCTCCGCGCCGGCGGGGGCGGCGCACGGCGTCCATCCCGATGCGATCGCGGCGGTGATGGCCGCCAACCATGGCGACGCCTTCAGCGTGCTCGGTCCGCACCAGGTCGGACCCGGCACCTGGGAGGTTCGTGCCGTCCTGCCGGAGGCCAAGTCCGCTGCGTTGATCGTCGGCGGCGACGCGGTGCCGTTCGAGCGGCGCCACCCGGAAGGGTTCTGGGTCGCGAAGGTCGAGAGCCAGGGCCGGCCGCTCTACGAGATCGAGGTCGAGACCTGGGATGGGGCCAAGCGCCGCCGGCACGACCCCTACGGCTTCGGTTCGTCGCTGGAGCAGCACGACGTCGACACCCTGCGCGAGGTCGGCACCAACCTCGTCTACAAGATCCTCGGCGCACAGCTCGGCTGCCTCGACGGCATCGACGGCTTCCGCTTCGCGGTCTGGGCCCCGAACGCCAAGCGCGTGAGCGTCGTCGGCGATTTCAACGAGTGGGACGGGCGCCGCCATCCGATGCGCCTCTGGCAGAACGGCGGCCTCTGGGAGCTGTTCGTACCAGGGCTCAAGGCCGGCCAGAACTACAAGTTCGAGATCCGCGGCCCCGACGGGTCGCTGCTGCCGCTGAAGGCCGACCCGGTCGCCTTCGCCGCCCAGCACCCGCCACAGACCGCCTCCGTGCTGCAGGGCACGAGCGAGCCCGCCTGGCACGACAAGGCCTGGATGGAGAGGCGCGGCGAGAAGGACCCGCGGCACGCGCCGATCTCGATCTACGAGGTCCACCTCGGCTCGTGGGCGCGGGTGCCCGGCGAGGGCAACCGCTACCTCACCTACAAGGAGTTGGGCGAGCGGCTGATCCCCTACGTCAAGGAGATGGGCTTCACCCATATCGAGATGCTGCCGATCACGGAGTTCCCGTTCGACGGATCGTGGGGCTATCAGCCGGTGTCGCTGTTCGCGCCGACGAGCCGCCACGGCACCCCGGACGACTTCGCGGCGTTCGTGAACGCGGCGCACGCGGCCGGCATCGGCGTGATGCTCGACTGGGTGCCCGGCCACTTCCCGCTCGACGCGCATGGGCTCGGCCAGTTCGACGGTACGCACCTCTACGAGCACGCCGACCCGCGCCAGGGCTTCCACCAGGATTGGGGCACCTACATCTACAATTTCGGCCGCGCCGAGGTGGCGACGTTCCTCGCCGCCAACGCCCGGTTCTGGCTCGAGCACTACCACCTCGACGGCCTGCGCGTGGATGCCGTCGCCTCGATGCTCTACCTCGACTACTCGCGCCGCCAGGGCGAGTGGATTCCGAACCAGTACGGCGGCAACGAGAACCTCGATGCGATCGAGTTCCTGCGCAAGACCAACGAGGCGACCTACAGCCACGCCCCCGGCACCATCACGGTCGCCGAGGAATCCACCTCCTGGCCCGGCGTCTCGCACCCGACCTATACCGGGGGGCTCGGCTTCGGCTTCAAGTGGAACATGGGGTGGATGCACGACACCCTGAACTTCGTCTCGACCGATCCGATCCACCGGCGCTACCACCACCACGACTTGACCTTTGGGCTGCTCTACGCCTTCTCCGAGAACTTCATCCTGCCGCTGTCCCACGACGAGGTCGTGCACGGGAAGGGCTCGCTGCTCGGTAAGATGCCCGGCGATCGGTGGCAGAAGTTCGCGAACCTGCGCGCGTATTTCGGCTTCATGTGGGGACACCCGGGCAAGAAGCTGCTCTTCATGGGCGGCGAGTTCGGCCAGGAGCGTGAGTGGAACCACAACCAGTCGCTCGACTGGCACCTGCTCGACGACCCGGCCCACGCCGGCGTGAAGGACGTGATCCGCGACCTCAACCACCTCTACGTCTCGACGCCAGCGCTCCACAGCCGCGACACCGAGGCTGCGGGCTTCCAATGGCTGGTGGCGGACGACCAGGACAACAGCGTCATCGCCTGGGCGCGCAAGGGCCGCGAGGCCGGCCAGATCGCCCTCGTCGTCTCGAACTTCACCCCGGTGCCGCGCGAGAACTACCGCGTCGGCGTGCCGGCGGCGGGTTACTACCGTGAGGCGTTCAACTCGGATGCCGGCATCTACGGCGGCTCGAACGTGGGCAACATGGGCGGCCGTGAGGCCGACGCGACGCAGAGCCATGGCCAGGCGCATTCCCTGAGCCTGACCCTGCCGCCGCTCTCGACCATGATCTTCGTTCGCGAGGGCTGACGACAAGGGCGGCCGCGCCGCAAGCTGCGGCCGCCCATGCTGTTTGATGCGGAGGAGGTCGCGTTGCTCGATTCGGTTCGGACTTCGTCGGTCTCCCTCCCGAGCATCCGCCTGCACGTGGCGGAGGCCGGACCGGCCGCCGGCCTCCCCACCATCGTGCTGCACGGCTTCCCGGAGTTCTGGTACGGCTGGCGCCGCCAGATCGGCCCCCTCTCGGAGGCGGGCCTGCGCCTCGTCCTACCGGACCAGCGCGGTTACAATCTCAGCGACAAGCCCGGGGGCATCGCCGCCTACCACCTCGACCGGCTCGCCGCCGACGTGATCGAGCTCGCCGACCATTACCGTTTCGCGAAATTCCGCCTCGTCGCGCACGATTGGGGTGGGCTGGTCGCGTGGTGGACTGCCTCGTTCTACCCCGAGCGGATCGAGCGTCTGGCGATCCTCAACGCGCCGCATCCCGCGATCTTCGGCCCCTACATCCGGCGGCATCCGACGCAGATGCTGCGCAGCGCCTATGTCGCATTCTTCCAGATCCCGCACCTGCCCGAGAAGCGTCTGACTGCGAACGACTGCGCCGTGCTGCGGCAGGCGCTGGCGACGACCAGCCGAAAGGGCAGCTTCACCGACGCCGACCTCGATCTTTACGCCGCTGCCTGGGCGAAGCCCGGCGCGATGACCGGCATGCTGAACTGGTACCGCGCGCTGCGCCTGCCGCGGGCGAGCGCCGCGCCGCGGGTGACGGCGCCGACGCTGATCCTGTGGGGCCGCCGCGACCACGCTTTGGGGAGCGGCCTCGCCGAGGCGAGCCTCGAGCTTTGCGACGACGGACGTATCGAATGGTACCCGGAGGCGACGCACTGGGTGCAGCACGATGCGGCCGACGCGGTGAACGCATCCCTCGTCGCGTTCCTGCGCGCCTGAGAAGACGCCGTTCCGAGACCTGAAAAGACGAAGCCCGCGGATCCTACGATCCGCGGGCTTCATCACAAGATATCCAGTTAAGAGGCGCGAGCCTCAGCGCTTGAACTTGCCGTCGTACTTGAACTCGGGCGCAGCCTTGAGCTGATCCTTGGTGGCGCCGATGATCGCCTTCCACTTCTTCGCGCCCTCGTCGTAGCCGAGCGCAACGGAGGCCGGCTCGACCGAGACGTAGCGCTCGCCCATGCCGAGGAAGCCGCCGACGGAGATGATGTAGCTGGTGAGCTTGCCGTGCTCCATCGCGAGATCCTTGATCTCGCCGACGTTGTTGTTCGAGCCGTCCATCACGTTGAGGCCGATCAGGTTGTAGCTCAGCACCGCATCCTGCGGCACCGGCACGAACTTCGCGGCCGTGGTCGGGGTGGTCTGCTCGGCGGCGAACGCCGCGCCGGAGACGGTGAGGGCGACCATGGATGCCAGGATCAGACGACGCATTGCAATCTCCAAGACCCGAAAGGGGTGCCTAAGAATGCCCTGCGGCCTCGATCGTTCCGTCACCGATTCGCGACGCATCGCGAGCGTCGCCCATGGTCTTGCATGCGCGAAAAAGCCCGCGAACCTTTCGATCCGCGGGCTTTGTGTTGGGGTTCGGCGTCAGGCAGCCTGCTTGCGCTTCTCCGGCATCGCCTTCTCGGACTTCGCGTCGGCGCGCGTTTCGGTGCGCACCTCGTTGCGTCCTTTGGCGGCCGTGAGCGGGAGCTCGATGTCGAGGCCCAGCGTCGAGACGCCCTCGCCGCGCTCCAGCGTGATCTTCACCTTGTCGCGCTCGACCGAGACGTGCTTGGCGATGACGGCCAGGATCTCCTCGCGGAGCGTGATAACGAGGTCGGGCTGGCCGGTCTCGGACCGCTCGTGGGCGAGGATCAGTTGGAGGCGCTCGCGGGCGACGGAGCCGGAGGCGCGCTTGTTGAAGAGGCCGAGGAGGGTCATGCCGCCCTCCGCAGGAAAAGCTTGTCGAGGAAGGACTTGCGGTCCGTCGGCATCGTCATCGGCAGCGTCTCGCCCTTGAGCCGGCGCACGGCGTCGGTGTAGGCGCGGGCGGGCGCGCAGAGCGGGTTGTTCAGCGTGACCGGGCAGCCGACGTTCGAGGCGCGAAGCACCTCCTGGCTCTCGGGGATGATCGCCAGCAGCGGGATCGACAGGATTTCGAGGACGTCTTCGACCTTGAGCATGTCGCCGCGGTCGGCCCGGCTGGGGTCGTAGCGGGTGAGGATCAGGTGCTTGTCCATGTTCTCGCCGCGCTCGGCCTTGACCGTCTTCGAGTCGAGCAGGCCGATGATCCGGTCGGAATCGCGCACCGACGAGACTTCCGGGTTGGTCACCACCACCGCGACGTCGGCGTGGCGCATGGCGAGCTGGGCGCCGCGCTCGATGCCGGCGGGCGAATCGCAGATCACCCAGTCGAACTTCTCGCGCAACTCTTCCATGACGCGGGCGACGCCCTCGTCGGTCAGCGCGTCCTTGTCGCGGGTCTGCGAGGCCGGCAGCAGGTGCAGGGTCTCGAGCCGCTTGTCGCGGATCACCGCCTGGTTGAGCTTGGCGTCGCCGTTGACGACGTTGATCAGGTCGTAGACGACCCGGCGCTCGGCCCCCATGACGAGGTCGAGGTTGCGCAGGCCGACGTCGAAGTCGACGACGCAGACGCTCTGTCCTCCCTGCGCGATCGCGGCACCGAGTGCCGCCGTGGTCGTCGTCTTGCCGACGCCGCCCTTGCCCGATGTGACGACCAAAACCTTTGCCACGCGTGTCGCTCCTTGATCTGCGGTGATCGGATCGAGTTCTGAGATTTCGTAGGTCAGTCCAAACCCGCCATGCGGATCGCGCCGCCGTCGAGCCAGATCTGTGCGGGTTTGCCCTGGAGCTGCGTTCCGATGTCCTCGGCCGTGCGGACGAGGCGATCGATCCCGAGCAGCTCGGGCTGGAACTTGCGGCAGTAGATGCGCGCGCGCGGGTTGCGGGCGGCGCCCGCGATCGCCCGGCCGCGGAGCGCGCCGTAGATGTGGATCGAGCCGCCGGCCAGGATCTCGGCGCCGGAAGAGACCGAGCCCATCACCGTGACGTCCCCGGTGGGATGAACCACCGTCTGCCCGGAGCGGACCGAGCCCTCGATCGTGATCGAGGTCGAGACCGGCTCCTCCGGGACCTTCGGCAACGCGAGGTCGGGCAGGTCCAGGTTGCTGGCCGGGCGTCCGCCGATCAGCAGCGGCGGCAGGCCGGCCGCGATGCTCTCCACGCCCTCGAAGCCGAGGATGCGGACGCGGCGGCCGATGAGGTCGGCGACGAGCGCCTGAAGCGCTTCGTGGTCCGGGCGAAGGGCGCCGAGATCGAGGATGATCGCGCGTCCGTCGAACAGGGTCGGCGAGCGCTTCAGCGCCGCGTCGAGGTCTGCCAGCCAATCGGCGAGCGGCGCTTCGGGCTTCAGCGCCATCGCCTTGAACGCACGGCCCCGGAAGGCGAGGGCGCGCGGGGTGGAAGGCTTGGCGGCGGGCTTGGCCGGCTCGGCAGGCTCGGTCGCCGGGGCGGGGTCGGCAGGCTTTGCCGGGTCCGAGGCCGCCGCAGCGGTCTCGGGCGCGGGCGATTCGGTGCCGGCCGGCAGGCCAACCGCTTCCGGGGAAACGGCTTTCTCGGGCTGTGCCGAAACGGGACGGTCGGGGTCCGGAAAGATCTGTGTTTTCACGGGTCAACGATTCCTTACCGGATCATTGACGGCGGATATGGTTACCGAACGGTTAAGGATGGTGATCCTGTCGCCATCTCATGCCGGTATCCTGTGATCGCGGCCTCAGGTCCGCTCCAACGGTGCCAACCGGATCGTGTCCTCGACGAGGCGGACTTCCACGGCTTGGCCTGTGAAGCTCGGATCGAGGTCGTCGGCTGCCTTGTAGAGGCCGTCGATCGCGATCAGCTCCGGCTCGAACTTCCGGCACCAGATCCGCGCGTTCGGGTTGCCGGCGGCGCCCGCGATCGCGCGCCCGCGCAGCGGGCCGTAGACGTGGATCGACCCGCCGGCGATCACCTCGGCGCCCGAGGCCACGGCCCCCATCACCGTGACGTCGCCTTCGAGGTGGAGCACCGCCTGGCCGGAGCGGACCGGCGCGTCGAGGATCAGCGAGACGGCCGCCGCCTGCGGTGCTGGAGCCGGCGCGGCGGCCTCGGGGGAGGGAGCGTCGGGCTCCGGCATCTCGATCTCGCCGGCGGGGCGCCCCCCCGCCAGGGCGGGCGGCAGGCCGGGTCCGAGCAGGGCCGGAGCCGCCCCCTCGATCCCGTAGATCGCGATGGCGCGGGACGACAGCTCGGCCACAAGCCCGGTCAGGTCGTCGCGGTCGAGGGTCAGCCCGGTCAGGTCGAGGATCACCGGCCGCCCGGAGAAGAAGGCCGGCGCGCGCTGGCGCAGGGCGTCGAGGTCGGCGAGCCAATCCTCCACCGGAGGCAGCGGCGCGAGCACGGTCGCCATGAACGAGCGGCCGCGGAAGCGGATCGGCGGACGGGGCGCGTCGGGCTTGGGCTGGGTCACGGGGGCGGGCATCTCGCGTGTCGGGCCTGGACCTCGCCTGCATGCGGCGTGCGCGCCCGCGGAGCAATCCTCCCGATCGGCTTGCCCACCCCGATGGTGATCCGAGGTCGGCCGGACACGTGCGAGCACCACGCCGCAATCCCTGCTCGAAACCCCGCTAAGCCGTTGCGCGCTAACTGGAATGGTTCTGAAACATAGCGGTTGCAACAGCGCCCGCGGCCTTGCTACCCCCGGCATCGATCGCGCCCCCTTGCGGGGCGAAGCCCGAGGGATGCGCCGCGATGACTCAGCAGAAGGACGCACGGCGCGGTCCGGCCTACCGCCTCGCGGTGGCAGGGCGGATCGTGCTCGCGGTGCTCGGGGGCTACGCGGTCGCAGCGCTACTGACCGCGCTCCTGTCGCTGACGCTGCCCCTCGTCCGCTCGGAGGCGGTCGCGAGCGCAACGCTCGTGAGCTTCGCGGTGATGGTGGCGGTGGTGGTCTACGTCTTCGCCGCCCGCACCCTCGGGCGCGCCGCGCTCGCGGTCGCCGGCCTCGCAGCCGTCCTCGGCGGTGGGCTGTGGCTCGCGGGCGGGTTCTCCGCCGCCGGTGCCGCATGAGGCAGGGCTTCCGCCAGTCGATGGCGTGGCTGCACGCGTGGTCCGGCCTCGTGGTCGGCTGGGTGCTGTTTTCAGTCTTCGTCACCGGCACGGCGAGCTACTATCGCGCCGAAATCTCGCAATGGATGCGGCCGGAGCTGGTGGCCGGCGCGACCGACCCGGCCAGCTCGGCCGACCTCGCTGCCGCCTACCTGCAGAAGGCGATGCCCGACGCCGTGGGCTGGTACGTCGAGCTGCCGAAGCCCGAGAAGCCGGCGGTCGGCGTCATGTGGTGGAAGAGCCTGGACGGCCCGTTCCACCAGGCGCTGCTCGACTCCACGAGTGGTGCGCCGGTCGGGGCGCGCGACACGCGAGGGGGCGACTTCCTCTACCGCTTCCACTTCGAGCTCGGCATGCCGCCACTCTGGGGCCGCTGGATCGTCGGCACCTGCGCGCTGGTGATGCTGGTGGCGTTGGTCTCCGGAATCGTCACCCACCGGCGGATCTTCGCCGACTTCTTCACCTTCCGGCGGCGGCGCTCGCAGCGCGGCTGGCTCGACGCGCACAACGTGTTCGGCGTGCTCGCGCTGCCGTTCCACCTGATGATCACCTACACCGGCCTCGTCACCCTCGCGCCGATGTACATGCCCTGGGGCGTCGCCGCCGCCTACAAGGGCGACGAGATGCGCTTCTACGTCGACAGCGGGCTGATGCCGGACCTGCGCGGCCCGGCGGGCAAGCCCGGCACGCTGGCGCCGCTCTCAAGCATGATCGCGCAGGCGATCGCGGAACGCGGCGAGGCGCCGGAGGGCGTCTCGGTCTACAACCCCGCCGACGCCGCGGCTTCGGTGGTCGCGATCTTCGAAGAACCGCCCGGCCTCGCCCACGAGCACCCGCAGATCGCGTTCGACGGCACCACCGGCGCCGTCCTCGGACGCAACGACGCGACCCGCGCCGCGGCCAAGACCTCTACGGTGATGCTCGGCCTCCACGAGGGCCACTTCGCCGGCGCGGCCCTGCGGGCGCTGTTCTTCCTCTGCGGAATCATGGGTGCGGCCACCGTCGCCACCGGCCTCGTGCTGTGGGCCGTGGCCCGTGCGCCGAAGGGGGCGAAGGCGGACGGCTTCGGCGTAAGGCTGGTGCGCGTGCTGAACCTCGGCACCATCGCCGGCCTTCCGGCGGGGATCGCCGCCTACTTCCTCGCCAACCGCCTGCTGCCCCTCGACCTCGCGGCCCGCGCCGACTGGGAGGTCGGCGTGTTTTTCGGAGCCTGGGCGCTCGTGGCGGTGCTGGGCGCCGTGCGCCCGGCCGGGACGGTCTGGCGCGAGGGCCTGGCGCTCGTCGGCGCCTTGTTCCTCGCGGTCCCGTTCGTCGGCGCCATCGCCACCGGCCTGCATCCGCTCGCCGGCGAGTTGCGCTTCCTCGGCTTCGACGCCGCGATGATCGTCCTCGGCGTGCTGTTCGTGCTCGCCGCGCGCAAGGCCGGGCGACCGCGGCCTCCGCAGGCGCAACGCGCGGACGCCGCCATCGCCGGACGGGAGGCCCTGCGCGCATGACCGCCATCGTCGTCGCCCTCAACCTGGCGCTCTGCTTTGCCGGCCTCTCGGCGCTGGCACTCAGCCTCGACCGCCACCACCGCGACGCCTTCCTGGTGCGGGCCGGCGCGGCGCGCGCGCGGACTCTCCGAATCGCCGGCTGGGCCGGCATCGGGCTGTCCTTCGCCGCAGCGGTGACGCTGGAGGGCTGGAACTTCGGGTCGGTGCAATGGGTCGGCACCTTGACCGGCGCGGCGCTCCTCGTGGTCGCGTTCCTGTCCTACAGGCCGGGCTGGCTCAGGCCGGCTGCGCTGCTGGCGCTGCCCATCGCCCTAGTGGCGCTGCCGCTGGCGCTGTACGGCTGACCACTGTCTCGGATCGCTGCCCAGAACCACTGCCCAGAACCACTGCCCCCTTGCCGCAGAGGCCGACTCCTTATATTGCGGCGCAATAGCTCGAACCCGTTCTCGACCCGGCGTGGCCGACCGTAACAGCGGTCCGTCCCGTGGCGGGTTCTACTCGCTTCGGAAACACCATGAAGCTGCGCAACATCGCCATCATCGCCCACGTCGACCACGGCAAGACGACGCTCGTCGACAAGCTGCTGTCGCAGTCCGGCTCCTTCCGCGACAACCAGCGGGTCGAGGAACGGGCGATGGACTCGAACGACCTCGAGAAGGAGCGCGGCATCACCATCCTGGCCAAGGCGACCTCGGTCGTCTGGAAGGACACCCGCGTCAACATCGTCGACACCCCCGGCCACGCCGACTTCGGCGGCGAGGTCGAGCGCATCCTGTCGATGGTCGACGGCGTGATCGTGCTGGTGGACGCGGCCGAGGGTCCGATGCCGCAGACCAAGTTCGTGGTCGGCAAGGCGCTCAAGATCGGCTTGCGCCCGATCGTGGCCATCAACAAGGTCGACCGTCCGGACGCCCGCATCACCGAGGTGGTGAACGAGGTGTTCGACCTGTTCGCGGCGCTCGACGCCACCGACGACCAGCTCGACTTCCCGATCCTCTACGGTTCGGGCCGCGCCGGCTGGATGGCGACCGCGCCGGACGGCTCGCAGGAGGACGGCCTCGCGCCGCTGTTCGACCTCGTGCTCGAGCACGTGCCCCCGGCAAAGGTGGAGGAGGGTCCGTTCCGGATGCTCGGCACCCTGCTCGAGGCCAACCCGTTCCTCGGCCGCATCATCACCGGCCGCATCGCGTCCGGCACCGTGAAGCCGAACCAGGCGATCAAGGTGATGGACCGCGAGGGCAAGCTCGTGGAGACCGGCCGCGTCTCGAAGATCCTCGCGTTCCGCGGCCTGGAGCGCGCGCCGATCGATGTCGGCGAGGCGGGCGACATCGTCTCCATCGCCGGCCTCGTGAAGGGCACCGTCGCCGACACGTTCTGCGACCCGCAGGTCGAGACCCCGATCCAGGCCCAGCCGATCGATCCGCCGACCGTGACCATGTCCTTCATCGTCAACGATTCGCCGCTCGCCGGCACCGAGGGCGACAAGGTCACCAGCCGCATGATCCGCGACCGTCTGTTCAAGGAGGGCGAGGGCAACGTCACGCTGAAGATCGAGGAGGCCGCCGACAAGGACAGCTTCTTCGTCTCCGGTCGCGGCGAGTTGCAGCTGGCGATCCTGATCGAGACCATGCGTCGCGAAGGCTTCGAGATCGCCGTGTCGCGTCCCCGCGTCGTGCTCTCGAAGGACGAGGATGGAGGCATCCTGGAGCCGGTCGAGGAGGTCGTGGTCGACGTCGACGAGGAGTATTCGGGCGTCGTCGTGCAGAAGATGTCGGAGCGCAAGGCCGAGATGATCGAGATGCGGCCGTCGGGCGGTGACCGCCTGCGCCTCGTCTTCCACGCGCCCACCCGCGGCCTCATCGGCTACCAGAGCGAGCTGATGACCGACACGCGCGGCACGGCGATCATGAACCGCCTGTTCAAGGCCTACGAGCCCTTCAAGGGCGAGATCGCCGGCCGCCGCAACGGCGTGCTGATCTCGAACGACAAGGGCGAGGCCGTTGCCTACGCCATGTGGAACCTGGAAGACCGCGGCCCGATGATGATCGAGCCCGGCGCCAAGGTCTACCAGGGCATGATCATCGGCGAGCACAACCGCGAGAACGACCTCGAGGTGAACGTGCTCAAGGGCAAGAAGCTTACCAACATCCGCACCACCTCGAAGGACGAGGCCGTGCGCCTGACGCCGCCGATCCGGATGACGCTGGAGAAGTCGCTCGCCTGGATTCAGGACGACGAGCTGATGGAAGTCACGCCGAAGTCGATCCGTTTGCGCAAGACCCATCTCGACCCGAACGACCGCAAGCGCTTCGAGCGCTCGAAAGAAGCCGTCACCGGCGCCGTGTAAGGTTCTCGACCGCACCAGCAAGAAGGCCCGGGCATCGCTACCCGGGCCTTTTTTCGTTCCTGGCGTCCGCCGCCGCGAAAGCACGACAGCAAAGCGTTTTCAGCCGGCGCCCGGGTCGGCGTCCTCGTCCTTCGAAGCGCCGCCCTGCGGTCCCTTGCCCGGATGCCCGTCGGTCTTCTCGTTCGGGTCCATCACCGCGTCCGGCGCGACGTTGGCGGGCTTGCCCTTCGGGGGCTCGTCCGAAGAGTTGCCCGAAGGCTTGTCGTGCTTGCTCATTTTCCCTCCTCGCGCTCGGCCTTGTAGTGCCCGTCGGCGACCGTCTGGTCGGCCTGTGGGCCGCGGGACGCCTTCTGGTCGGAATGCCCGCCCGACGAGCCGCCGGGCGTCGGCGGAGCGCGGCCAGGCTCGCCGCCCTGCTTCCAATCGGCCTTCCGCTCGGGGTCGGACTTGCCGCCCGTTCCCATGTCGGTGATCGCCGACTGCTCGGCGGTGTGCCCGCCGCCGCCGGCCGCGGGCTTGCCGCTGCTGCCGACTTTGTCGTCCGGCTTGCGGGTGACGGTCTCCGAGGCTTCGTCCGTGTCGCGGGCCATCAGCGCTTCCCGTCGTCCTGCCCGACGGCGGCGGTAGCGCGATCGATCGCCTCAGAGGCGGTTGCGCCCGGCTGGCCCTCGCCGCGGATCGCCCGCAGGTTTTCCGGCGGTGTCTCGGCCTCGGTCTGGTCGGTGGCGTCCTCGCTCTTCATGCCCGAGGCGATCCGCGCGGTCTCGGCCTCGCCAGCCGGGTTGCCCTTGAGGCCGGCCTGGGTCCGGGATGGGGTGCCGACGTCGAGGGGCGAATCCTGTCCGAGATCCTGGCCGTTGTGGTCCGTGTTCGCGGAAGAACCCTTCAGCGAGGAGCGGTCTGCGTCGTGCTCGGCCATGATGCGCCTTTCGGGCTGTCGATCCGTCATGTGGATCGACAACACCGATGGCGGGCGACGGTTGCCTCCGACGCCCCGCGCGATCAGGCCGCGCCGGACGCCGGCTCGGGCTTGCCGGACCGCATCAGGGTCACGAACCGGTCGAACAGGTAGTGGCTGTCGCGCGGACCCGGCGAGGCTTCCGGGTGGTGCTGCACCGAGAAGGCTGGCCGGTCGGTGAGGGTGAGTCCGCAATTCGAGCCGTCGAACAACGAGACGTGGGTCTCGACCGCGGTCTCGGGCAGGCTCGCCGGGTCGACGGCGAAGCCGTGGTTCATCGAGACGATCTCGACCTTGCCGGTGGTCTTGTCCTTCACGGGATGGTTCGCGCCGTGGTGGCCCTGGCCCATCTTCACCGTGCGCCCACCGAGCGCGAGGCCCATAAGCTGGTGCCCGAGGCAGATGCCGAAGGTCGGAACCTTCGAGGCGAGCAGCTCGCGAATCACCGGCACCGCGTATTCGCCGGTCGCAGCCGGGTCGCCAGGACCGTTCGACAGGAACACGCCGTCCGGCTTCAGCGCCAGGATGTCGGCCGCGCTGGTGGTCGCCGGCACGACGGTGACCGTGCAGCCGGCCTCGGTCAGCAGCCGCAGGATGTTGCGCTTCACGCCGTAATCGATCGCGACGACGCGCAGGCCCTCGCCCGGTACGCCGCGGCCGTAGCCCGCCTTCACCGTCCAGGTCGATTCACTCCAGTCGGAGCGCTCGCGGCTGGTCACCGGGGGCACGAGATCGAGGCCTTCCATCGGCGCGAGGGCCGCGGCGCGCGCTTTCAGGGCCTCGCGGTCGAAGTTGCCCTGCGGGTCGTTGGCGATCACCGCGTTCGGCATGCCGTGGTCGCGGATGCGGGCGGTGAGCGCGCGGGTGTCGATCCCGGTGATGCCGAGGATGCCGCGGGCCTTCAGCCACGCGTCGAGGTGCGAGGACGAGCGCCAGCTCGACGGCTGGGTCACGGCCGAGGCGATCACCGTGCCGCGCACGCCCGACGCCGGGGCGGCGTCGAGGCTTTCGAGATCCTCGTCGTTGGTGCCGGTGTTCCCGATATGCGGGAAGGTGAAGGTGACGATCTGCCCGGCATAGGACGGGTCCGTCAGGATCTCCTGGTAGCCGGTCATCGCCGTGTTGAAGCAGACCTCGCCGTCGGCGACGCCGGTCTGGCCGATGCCGAAGCCTTCGAGGATGGTGCCGTCGGCCAGCACCAGCAACGCGGTGGCGACGGGCTCGGCCCAGGGCTCGGGCAAGGCGGCGTCTCTCGGCGCGGAAGCGCTGTCTTGCAGCATCACGGTGATCTCGCTTATGTCCGGCCTCGACCGGCGCCGTCGAGACGGCGCGAGCGGGCGGCGGGTGATCGTGTGCGGCGGTCTTATCGAGCCCGCGGCGACGGGGTCAATGTGGTGCCGCATCGAACGCGGCTCAATCGCTGCAAACCGCAGGCCAGCCACCCGTTTCTGCACGACCTTCGCTTTCGCGCCACCTCCGTTCCGCACCACCTCAAGGACAAGCCCGATGCTCCGCGCCCGCCTCACCACCGAGATGAAGGAGGCCATGAAGGCCGGCGAGAAGGCCAAGCTCGCGACGATCCGGATGATTCAGGCGGCGCTCAAGGACAAGGACATCGAGGCGCGGGGGCTCGGCAAGGAGCCGGCGAGCGACGACGAGATCCTGGCGCTGCTGCAGAAGATGATCAAGCAGCGCAACGAATCGGCTGCGGTCTACGAGCAGGGCGGCCGGCCGGAGCTGGCCGAGAACGAGCGCGCCGAGATCGCGGTGATCGAGACCTACCTGCCCAAGCAGATGGACGAGGCCGAGACGCAGACCGCGATCGATGCCGCCATCGCTGAGGCGGGCGCCGCCGGCCCGAAGGACATGGGTAAAGTCATCGCGATCTTGAAGGGCACCTATGCCGGCCGCATGGACTTCGCCAAGGCGAGCGGATTGGTGAAGGCGGCGCTGAACGCGAAGGCGTGACGCGACACCGCGGTTCTGCCCGCTATCCACCGTCGTCCCGGGGAAGGGACTCGGTGCGGGTGCCTGCGGTATACATCCCGGTCCGAACACCGGACACCGGACCCGCCGCATACCTGTGCGCTACCCGCCCCACATCCTCGAAGAGATCCGCAATCGGCTTCCCGCCTCCGACGTGGTCGGCCGGCGTGTGAAGCTGAAGAAGGCCGGGCGCGAGTGGCGCGGGCTGTCGCCGTTCAACGCCGAGAAGACGCCGTCCTTCTACGTCAACGACCAGAAGCAGTTCTATCACTGCTTCTCTTCGGGCAAGCATGGCGACATCTTCAGCTTCTTGATCGAGACCGAGGGCCTGAGCTTCCCCGAGGCCGTCGAGCGGCTGGCCGGTGAGGCCGGCGTGTCGCTGCCGGCGCCCAGCGCCGACACCCGCGAGATGGAGACCAAGCGCCGCGGCGCGATCGAGGTGATGGAGCTGGCGACCGCCTGGTTCGAGGAGCGGTTGGCGTCCCCCGCCGGCGCGGCCGGCCGCGCCTACCTCGACCGGCGCGAACTCGGCCCCGAGATCCGCAGCCGTTTCCGCCTCGGCTACGCGCCGGCCGACCGCTACGGCCTGCGCGACCACCTCGCGGCCAAGGACGTCGACAAGGCGCTGATGGGCGAGCTCGGCCTGCTGGTGACGGGCGAGGACATCGCCGTGCCCTACGACCGCTTCCGCGACCGCATCATCTTCCCGATCGCGGACGTGCGCGGCCGGGTGATCGCCTTCGGCGGCCGCGCGATGCAAGCGGACGCGAAGGCCAAGTACCTGAACTCGCCCGAGACGCCGCTCTTCCACAAGGGGCAGGTGCTCTACAACCTGAACCAGGCGCGCAAGGCCGCCCACGATCGCGGCACGCTCATCAGCGTCGAAGGCTACATCGATGCCATCGCGATGACGCTCGCAGGCTACCCCAACACCGTGGCACAGCTCGGCACGGCGCTCACGGAGGAGCAGCTGGCGCTGATGTGGCGTCATGCCGACGAGCCGATCCTCTGCTTCGACGGCGACGGCGCCGGGCAGCGCGCCGCCAATCGGACTCTCGACGTCGCCCTGCCGATGCTGGAGCCGGGCCGGTCGCTGCGCTTCGCGATGCTGCCGGAGGGCCAGGACCCCGACGACCTGCTGCGCTCGGGCGGCGCGGCGGCGATCGACAAGGTGGTCGAGGCGGCCAAGCCCCTGGTGGAGGTGCTGTGGAGCCGCGCCGTCGAGACCGGCTCGACCGACACCCCGGAGCGCCGCGCCGGCCTCGCCAAGACCCTGCGCGGACTGATCTCCGGCATCCGCGACGAGACGGTGCGGAGCTATTATCGCGACGAGATCGAGGAGCGCCTGCGCGGTCTCTCGCCCCGCAGCGCGCCTCAGCAGCGCGGCGCCTACCAGCCGGGCGGACGGCAGAATACTTACCTAAGGAAGCCTCGCCCCGGCGATCCACCGCCGTCGCCGCGGCTCACCGCTGGGCCGAGCGCCGGGCTTGCCCGCTCCAACGGGTTTTCCGGCAGCGGCAGCTCCCGCGAGGCGATGATCGTGGCGAGCCTCCTCGTCCACCCCGAGCTGCTCGGTCTCGAAGCGGAGGACCTCGCCGCCCTCGATCTCGAGGATCCGGATGCGGTGGCCCTGCGCTCGCTGCTCCTGGACCGCGCGGCCGACGCCGCCGACCCGGACGTGGCGGTGGTGGAGAACCGCTTGGCCCGGGCGGGGCTCGAGGCGGCGAGCGCGCGGCTCGCCGCGCGGGTGCGCCCCGGCGACCGTTGGGCGCTCGATCCGCATGCCGACCTGGTCAAGCTGGAAGACGCATTGCGTCAGGCCGTGATCTTGCACCGCAAGGCCGGCGCGCTAAATAGCGAACTCCGACAGGCGGAACGTGCGCTCGTCGAAGAAGAAACAGAGGCGAACTTCGCTTGGCTGTGCGACGTCAAGGAGCGCTTGGCGGTGATCGCGGGAGCGGAGACCGAGGCGGACCTGCAGGACACGAACGACTCGACTGTGTCGTAGGGCCTGTGCGATGGCGGAATACGAAGCGCCTTCGCGGCATGGTTAACAATCGGTCAAGCGTCTCGCTTGCATACCGAGTCCGAGCTACGACGCGGTCGAAGTGATTCGTCCGGGTTCCACACGCATTGCGGCGC
Source organism: Methylobacterium sp. WL8 (assembly GCF_008040045.1). Classification (NCBI taxonomy): domain Bacteria; kingdom Pseudomonadati; phylum Pseudomonadota; class Alphaproteobacteria; order Hyphomicrobiales; family Methylobacteriaceae; genus Methylobacterium; species Methylobacterium sp. WL8. The sequence continues at coordinate 132,664 of NZ_VRVF01000001.1, forward strand.
CGACGGCGCGGCGTGGCCGAGAGGCCCCCGCATCGTGCCGCGCCGAAACAATAGGCTGATCATGGCGACGAAGGCAACGGAACGGGACGAGACGGACACCGCTCCGGCAGAGCAGACCGATGGGCCGCTCCTCGACCTGACGGATGCTTCGGTCAAGCGGATGGTGAAGCTCGCCAAGAAGCGCGGGTACATCACCTACGAGGAGGTCAACGAGGTCCTCCCCGAGGGGCAGTCCGACCCCGACCAGCTCGAGGACGTGCTGTCCCAGCTCTCCGAGATGGGCATCAACGTCGTCGAGGCCGAGGAGACCGACGAGGCCGCCGCCGACAAGCCCGCCAACGGCGAGGCGTCGGAGGACGAGGAGGGCGCCGAGGGCACGGAGGTGGCCGAGGTCGCCCCGACGCGCGCCGTCGCGGTCGTCACCGCCACCAAGGAGCCGACCGACCGCACCGACGACCCGGTGCGCATGTACCTGCGCGAGATGGGCTCGGTCGAGCTGCTGTCGCGCGAGGGCGAGATCGCCATCGCGAAGCGGATCGAGGCCGGCCGCGAGGCGATGATCGCGGGCCTGTGCGAGAGCCCGCTGACCTTCCAGGCGATCATCATCTGGCGCGACGAGCTCGTCGACGGCAAGGTGCTGCTGCGCGACATCATCGACCTCGAAGCCACCTATGCCGGCCCCGACGGCAAGAACCCGCAGATCGCCGAGGGCGCGACCGAGGGAGAGGAAGCCGAGGCCGAGACGCCGGCGCCCGAGGGCGGCGACGACGACGACGACATGGAGAACAACGTCTCGCTCGCGGCGATGGAAGCCGAGATCAAGCCGCGCGTGCTCGAGACGTTCGACGCGATCGCCAACAACTACCGCAAGCTGCGCAAGCTCCAGAACGAGGAGACCGCGCGCAAGGCCGGCAACGAGAAGACGACGCCCGCCCAGGAGAAGAAGCAGGCCGAGTTCAAGGACACCGTCGTCGCCGACGTGAAGTCGCTGTCCCTGAACAACAACCGCATCGAGGCCCTGGTCGAGCAGCTCTACGACATCAACAAGCGTCTCATCTCGCATGAGGGCCGCCTGATGCGCTACGCCGAGAGCCACGGTGTCGCCCGCGACGAGTTCCTGCGCCACTACCAGGGTTGGGAGCTCGACCCGAACTGGATGACCCGCGTCGGCACGCTGGGCGGCAAGGGCTGGAAGAACCTCGTCGAGAAGGGCTCGAAGCAGGTCTCGGACCTGCGCGAGCAGATTCTTACGCTCGCCTCCGAGACGGGCCTGGAGATCGGCGAGTACCGCAAGATCGTCAACATGGTCCAGAAAGGCGAGCGCGAAGCCCGCCAGGCCAAGAAGGAGATGATCGAGGCCAACCTCCGCCTCGTGATCTCGATCGCCAAGAAGTACACCAACCGCGGGCTGCAGTTCTTGGACCTGATCCAGGAGGGCAACATCGGCCTGATGAAGGCCGTCGACAAGTTCGAGTACCGCCGCGGCTACAAGTTCTCGACCTACGCCACCTGGTGGATCCGCCAGGCGATCACCCGCAGCATCGCGGATCAAGCGAGAACCATCCGCATCCCGGTGCACATGATCGAGACGATCAACAAGATCGTCCGCACCTCGCGCCAGATGCTGCACGAGATCGGCCGCGAGCCGACCCCGGAGGAGTTGGCCGAGAAGCTGGCCATGCCGCTGGAGAAGGTGCGCAAGGTCCTCAAGATCGCCAAGGAGCCGATCTCGCTCGAGACGCCGATCGGCGACGAGGAGGATTCGCACCTCGGCGACTTCATCGAGGACAAGAACGTCGTCCTGCCGATCGACGCGGCGATCCAGTCGAACCTGCGCGAGACCACGACGCGCGTGCTCGCCTCGCTCACCCCGCGCGAGGAGCGCGTGCTGCGCATGCGCTTCGGCATCGGCATGAACACCGACCACACCCTCGAAGAGGTCGGCCAGCAGTTCTCGGTGACCCGCGAGCGCATCCGCCAGATCGAGGCGAAGGCCCTGCGCAAGCTGAAGCACCCGAGCCGGAGCCGGAAGCTGCGGAGCTTCCTGGACAACTGAGCGGCCGATCCGCCATGACGTGTTTCGCCGACTCGTGTCGGCGGACCACGTCGTCGGCGGCCCGAAGCCTTGCTTTGGCGGTCCGCGAACCCACCTTGGCCGTATGCTTGAGCGTCGCCAGCATCCACCCGTGCCGCCGACCGCCGCAGCCGACGGCTCGGAGGCGGACGACGTGCCGTTCGGCGCGCTGCAGGAATGCGTCGCGATCCGCGACTGGTTGCTGAGCGAAGGAGCGCGCCTGCCCGAGCCCGACGACCTGATCGCGGGCTTCGCCGAGCGCCTGAACCAGGTCGGCGTGCCGGTGGACCGGACCTCGACGGCGATCGACACGCTGCATTCCGAGTATTCCGGAATCGGGCGCATCTGGACGCGCGAGGCCGGCACCACCGTGCGGTTGTTTCCGCACGGCGAGGCTTCCGAGCGCGCCTACGCGGCGAGCCCGTTCCGGAAGGTGCACGAGGACGCCGCATGGCTGATCCTCGACCTCGCCGACACGCCGGACGACGCCTACTCGGTGATCCCCGACCTGAAGGCCGCCGGCTACACCCACTACATCGTCGTGCCGCTGTTCTTCACCAACGGCACCCATAACGGCATCACCTTCGCGACCCGCGACCCGGACGGGTTCCGCGACGAGGACGTCGCGATCCTGCGCTTCGTCATGCCGGCGCTCGCGGCCGTGATGGAGATGCGCCTCGTCACCAAGCAGCTCGACACGGTGCTGCGCATCTACGTCGGCGACGAGCCGCACCGGGCGATCCTGTCGGGGGACATCCGTCGCGGCCAGGTGAAGCGCATCCGCTCGGCGATCCTGTTCGCCGACATGCGCGACTACACCCGCATCTCGGCGGACATGACGCCGGAAGAGGCGGTGGACCTGCTCAACATCTTCTTCGACTGCCTGGTCCCGCCGATCGAGCGTGAGGGCGGCGAGGTGTTGAAGTACCTCGGCGACGGTTTGCTCGCGATCTTCCGCGAGCCGGGCGACGACCTCGGCGGCGCCGCCAAGGGCGCGCTGACGGCGGCGCAGGGCGCACTCCAAGCGCTCGAGGAGGCCAACACCCTTCACCAGTTCGCGGTGCCGATGATGGCCGGCATCGCGCTCCACCACGGCGAGGCCGCCTACGGCAACGTCGGCTCGGGCACGCGGCTCGATTTCACCGTCATCGGCCGCGACGTGAACATGGCGAGCCGCATCGCCCGGCTCAACAAGACGCTGGGCGAGCCGCTGCTGATGTCGAAGCCCTTCGTCGACTTCCTGTGGGGCGATCCGGTGCCGCTCGGCGAGCACGTCCTCGACGGCTTTTCCGAGCCGATGATGGTCTACCGGCCGCGTCCGAAGCCGCATCGCCGCCAGGGCTGATCTCAGCCCCGCAGCGTCAGCGTGCCGCCGGCGATGCTGAAGTCGCGCACCCGCTTGAGGAACGACATCCCGAGCAGGTTCGTGCCGAGGCCGCCGCCGGGCACGACCACCGCTTCGACGTCGCGCACGGTGACCGGCCCGATCCGGATCATGCCGATGCGCACCGGGGCGACCCGCACCACGCCGTTGGCCGTCATCACCGGTTGGGTGAAGTCGCGCGGCGTGAGGACGAGGCCGAGACGCGCGGCCGCCTCCTCGGTGAAGCTGCACGCGGTGGCGCCGGTGTCGACCATCATCCGGAGCGAGCGGCCGTCCACCAGGGCGTCGGCGAGGAAGTGACCGTTGCGGTCCGCATTGAGGGCGATCGCACTCGGTGCCGAGGATGATGGCGGCGCCGCGGGCGCCGGCCGCGCGTCGGCCTTGCGGTGGGTCAGGCGGTCGCCGACCCCGCCGAGCACGCCTGCGGCGAGGCCGGCCCCTACGCAGAGCAACAGGATCGTCCGCAACGCCAACCTCCGCGCCCCGAGGGGGACCGGCGGAGACCACCACGGAACCGGTGAACGATACGTGGCGCCTCGCGCGTACCCGGCGGAAACTCGCTGCCTTTCGTGCCGACAGGGTTTCCGAACCGTCTCGGCGTGACGACGACAGACGGCGACCATCCTGCGCGTTCGCCCCTTTGACGGGGTTGACCGGGCCGGCCAGTGGGACCACATCTGCGGTGTTCCAGGGAGATCCCCGGCAAGGGGCTGAGAAACCGCTGGCAGGCTCGCAAGGGCTCGCGGCGCGGAAATCCTTCGAACCTGATCCGGTTCACACCGGCGTAGGGATTGGACCGTGGGCGTCGTCCTCGTGGACGGATCGCACCAGCTTCTCGAAGGAAGCGTCAGGCCCGGTCTCTGCGACACCACGCGGAGGATCTTTTGGGTCGTCACCCAGCATCACCGATCGGGGTTCGCCGGACGAACGGCGGCACGAACCCGTCCGTCACGTTGCCAGCCCGCGCCGACGTCGCCATCGTCGGCGGCGGCTTGATCGGGCTGTCGATCGCCTGGCGCATCGCGCAGTCCGGTCGGTCCGTCGCGGTCGTCGAGCGCGAGACCATCGGGTCCGGCGCGAGCCTCGCCGCCACCGGCATGCTGGCGCCCGCGGCCGAGCACGAGCCCGGCTCGGACCCGCTGCTCCCGCTCGCCCTCGATTCGCTGCGGCGCTGGCCCGGGTTCCGCGACGAGCTCGAAGCGGCCGCCGGCCACGACATCGACTACCGCGAGGACGGGACGCTGGTGCTGGCCATCGGCCGCGACGAGGTCGAGCGCCTGCGCTTCCGCTACGACTTGCAGCGCCGCTCGGGCGTCGCCGCCGAATGGGTCGCGGGCACCGAGGTCCGCCGCCGCGAGCCGGCCTTGCGCCCCTCGGTCACCGCCGGCGTGTTCTGCCCGCTCGACCACCAGGTCGATCCGAGCCGGGTGATGGCGGCGCTCGTGCAGGCCTGCCGTGGCGCCAGCGTGGCGCTCGTCGAGAACAGCCCGGTCGTCGCCCTCGAACGGACATCCGGGCGCGTCACCGGCCTCCGCACCGCCAATGGCGTTCTGCAGGCCGACACCGTGATCCTTGCGGCCGGCGCCTGGAGTGGGGAGGGCGGCCTGCTGCCCCAAAACCTCGCCCTGCCGGTCCGCCCGCTCAAGGGCCAGTCGCTGGCGCTGAAGACGACCGCGCACACCGGCACGCTGTCGCACATGGTGTGGACCGAGCAGGTCCACATGGCACCGAAGGGCGACGGCCGCATCGTCGTCGGCGCGACGGTGGAGGACTGCGGCTTCCGCCCCGGCGTCACCGCCGGCGGGCTCTACGCCCTTCTGGAGGGCGCGCGGCGCGTGCTGCCCGGCATCGAGGAGATGGAGGTCGAGGCGGTGTGGAGCGGGTTCCGCCCGACCTCGGACGACGACGCGCCGATCCTGGGCGAGATCGCCCCCGGGCTGGTCGTCGCCACCGGCCATCATCGCAACGGCTACCTGCTCGCCCCGGTGACCGCCGACGCGATCGCAGCCCTCGTCACCACGGGCGCGATGCCGGCGGTGGCCCGGGATTTCTCCCTCGCACGGTTTACCGCAAGCCAGGACGTGAGGGCTTCGGCATGAGGCTGACGGTGAACGGGCAAGCCCGCGAGATCGAGGCCGCCGACCTCGCCGCGTTGTTCGCGCACGCGGCGGAGGAGACCGGCAGCCCCGATCCGCAGGGGGTCGCCATCGCGGTCAACGGCCACGTCGTCCGCCGTCGCGATTGGGAGCGCACCCCGATCGCGGACGGCGACCGCATCGAGATCGTACGCGCCATGCAGGGAGGCTAGAGGATGCTCGAGACGCTCACACCCCTCCGTCCGGAGGCCGACGACCCCTTCGTCGTCGCCGGCGTCACGCTGAGTTCGCGCCTGTTCATCGGCACGGCCGGCTATCCGACGCAGGTGATCATGCGCGATGCGGTCGCGGCCTCGGGGGCCGAAGTCGCCACCGCCTCGATCCGCCGGGTTTCGCTCCAGGGCCACGGCTCGGACACGGTCAAGATCCTGAAGGGGCGTCGCTTCCTGCCCAACACCGCCGGCTGCGAGACCGCGCGCGACGCGATCATGACCGCGGAGCTGGCGCGCGAGGCCCTCGACACGAACTGGATCAAGGTCGAGGTCATCGGCGACCGCGAGACGCTGTACCCGGACGTGACCGAGCTGATCGAGGCCTGCCGCCACCTCGTCGACGACGGCTTCGTCGTGCTGCCATACTGCAACGACGACCCGATCGTCTGCCAACGGCTCGCCGACCTCGGCTGCGCCGCAGTGATGCCGATGGGCTCGCTCATCGGGTCGGGCATGGGCATCGCCAACCCGGCCAACCTGGAGCTGATCTGCCGCCGCATGAGCGTGCCGGTGATCGTCGACGCCGGCATCGGCACGGCCTCCGACGCGGTGATCGCGATGGAGCTTGGGGCCGACGCCTGCCTGATCAACACCGCCGTCGCCAAGGCCGACGACCCCGTCCGCATGGCCTACGCCATGCGCGGCGCGGTCCAAGCGGGACGCGACGCGTATCTTGCCGGCCGCATTCCCCGACGCGGCCGGGCCGAGCCGTCGAGCCCGCAGCTCGGCCTTGTCGGCTCGTAGCCTGCCGTCGCCCCTGTTGGCGGTCACCGACCGGCACGGGCCGCGCCCCCTGGTGGAGGCCGTCGCCGCCGTGCTCCACGGCGGCGGTCGCTGGGTCTGGTTCCGCGACAAGGACCTGCCACCATCCGAGCGGCGGGAGCTGGCGGCGCGGATCGCCGAACGCGTCGGCCAGGCCGGCGGCGTGCTCACCGTCGGCGGCGACGCCGACCTCGCGGCCGACCTCGGCGCCGGGCTCCATCTCGGCGGCGGGACGGATCGTTCCGCCATCGCCGCGGCCCGGCAACGGGTCGGCGCAGCCCTCGTCGGCATCTCGGCCCACACGCTCCGAGAAGTCGCGGAGGCGGCCGAGGGCGGCGCGGACTACGTGACGCTGAGCCCGATCTTCGCCACCGCGAGCAAGCCCGGCTACGGCCCCGCCCTCGGGCTCGATGCGCTCGCCGAAGCTGTGCGGATCGGAATTCCGGTGATCGCGCTCGGAGGGATCGATATCATCACCGCCGCCGAATGCCGTCGGCACGGCGCGGCGGGTATGGCCGTGATGGGCGGCCTGATGCGCGCCGCCGACCCGGCTGCCGAGACCCGCGCGCTTTTGAGCGCCTGGGCAACCCGCTCGGACGAGCGCTGAGGCAGGATCAAAGGATCGCAGGATCCTGGCTACCCACTCGGCGTTTCGCCGAAAACCGCTCTCGATCGGTTTCGCCCACCCACCCCCTCATCCTGAGGTGCGGCATCAGCCGCCTCGAAGGAGCCATCCAGCTCGCGCGCGATACCTGGAGGCCTCCTTCGAGGCCTCCGCTTCGCTGCGGTACTTCAGGATGAGGGTGGGGGTGGGAATACCGCTGGCGGTGAACGCTACTTCGTCGGCGCAGGCCCGTAGGGCGGGCGCGGGATCGCACGGTGGGCGGCGCGCAAAGCTGCCGACCAGCGTTCGCGCAGGTCGTGGAAGTAGCCCTCGCCGGCTTCGATCCGGTGGTTGACCTCGAGGTCGAGGGCGTTGCGGCGGGCGAGGGCGATGTCGATCGGCAGGCCGACGCCGAGGTTCGAGCGCATCGTCGAATCCATCGAGACGAGGCCGACCTTGAGCGCGTCGTAGAGCTCGGTCTCGAACTTCACGGCGCGGTCGAGGATCGGCTTGCCGTACTTGTGCTCGCCGATCTGCAGGAAGGGCGCGTCGGTGCTGCACTCGATGAAGTTGCCGGCCGAGTAGATCAGGAACAGCCGCATCGGCTCGCTGCCGATCTGGCCCCCGAACAGCAGCGACACGGAGAACCGAAGCCCCGCCGCCTCGAATCCGGTCTTCTCGATCGCGCGGACGCGGCGGATGGCACGGCCGACGAGCTGGGCCGCCTCGAACATCGTGGTCGTCTCGACGAGCTTCAGCTTCGGCTCGCCGTCGTCGCCGGTCACGCCCTCGGAGAGCAGGCTCAGCACCGATTGCGTCACCGAGAGGTTGCCGGCCGAGGCCAGCATCATCACCCGCTCGCCCGGCACGTTGAAGTGGTGGAGCTTGCGATAGGTCGAGATGTCGTCGAGCCCCGCATTGGTGCGGGTGTCGGCGATCATCACCAGGCCGTCCTCGACGAGGACGCCGACGCAGTAAGTCATGGGATCAGGCTTTTCGAAGAGGTGCGCGCGTCAGGATTGCGGTGCCGCCTGGGCTTGCTCCACCCGGAGCTTCACGTCCAGCGTTTCGGTGCCGCCGCCGGTGCGGCTGCCGCGGATCGGGGCGGCGCCGAGGTAGTCGAGGCCGGAGGCGACGCGGATGTAGGCCTCCGTCGTCGCGTCGCCGGTGGTCGGGTCGAAGCCGACCCAGCCGAGATCGGGCACCAGCGCTTCGGCCCAGCCGTGCGGCGTCTGCTGCTCGACGTCGCTTCCCTCCGGACGGTGGTATCCGGAGACGTAGCGGGCGGGAATCGCCCGGTGCCGGGCGGCGGCGATGAAGACGTGGGCGAAGTCCTGGCACACGCCGGCCTCCGCCGCGAACGCCTTCGGCGCGGGCACGGCGGCGCTGGCAGGGCCCGGCGTGTAGCTCATGTGCGCGTGCACCGCGGCCATCAGGCGGTGCAGGAAGGGGAGGGCGGCCGGATCGCCGGCGGTGGCGGCCGCGTCGGACAGCGCCTGGATCTCCGGGCTCGGCAGGACGAGGTCGGTGTCGCGCAGGTAGAACGTCTCGGGCAGCCGCTCGACGGCGCCGCGGACGATGCCGTGGGTCTCGTGGGTGTCGACCTCGCCGGTCACCCGGATCACCAGGGCCTCGGAGGCCTGGTCCGGCGTGAACCAGTGCACGACGTTGCCGTAGCCGTCCTCGCGCTCGGTGAGCCGGCCGTCGACCGACGGCTCGATGCGCCAGCGCCGGACGTACTGGCCGTCGTGGTCGCGCGGCGTCATGCGCAGGACCTGGATCAGCCCGCGTGCCGGTTGCTCGTAGCTGTAGATGGTCTCGTGGACCACGCGGATGCGCATGCGTCGATTCTGCCCGTCTTGCCTCTGCCGGCTTCGTTCGTGCCGGCTTTGCCTTCGCCGTCCCGCCTCCGCCCATCTCGGCGGCGCCGACGGTCGGAGCCACGCGCGGCCCCGGTGCCACGTTCTACACGACGTTCCGCGGTCGCGCGCAACCGAGCCCGCGTCCTTGGAAGCCGAATCGCCACGTCTTCCGCGGACCTCGGCGCTTCAGCCGAGATACTGGTCCGCGATCGCGGCGCCGACCTTGTTGTTCTCGCCGATGAACGCGATCACGAACTCATGCAGCCCCGAGGCGAAGACCCGGTCGATCTCCTCGCTTTCCAGGCGCGCGAGCAAGTTGCTCGCGAGGCGCTGGCTCGCGCCGCGCCGCCCGTAGGCGTCGGCGATCAGGTCGAGATGCTCGACGAGCACGCCGTAGCAGTTGGCGAAGGAACGCGGCATCTGCCGGTTGAGGATCAGCAGGTCGGCCACCAGCAGCGGCTTGACGCTCTCGCGATACACCCAGTGATAGGCGTTGAAGGCGGAGACTTCGCGTAGGATCGTGGTCCACTGGAAGTAGTCGAGACTGCCGCCGACGGTCTCGGATGCCGGCAGGAGGATCTTGTACTTCACGTCGAGGATGCGGGCGGTGTTGTCGGCCCGCTCGATCGCGGTACCGAGCCGCGTGAACCAGTAGGTGTCGTTGCGCAGCATCGTCCGGTAGGCCGAGCCGTCGAAGGTCAGCGAGATGCCCTTCACCCAGTCGAGGAAGCGCGAGAACGCGTCGCGGTCGAGATCCTTCTTCTCGTAGGACCGCAATTCGAGCCACGCCCCGTTGATGGTGTCCCACATCTCCGTGGTGAGCGCGGTGCGGACGCTCCGGGCGTTCTCGCGCGCGCTCTCGATGCAGGAGCGGATCGAGGACGGGTTGTGCGGGCTGAAGGCGAGGAAGTCGCACACGGTGGCGGCGTTCACGCCGTCGTAATGCGGCTTGAACACCTCCGGGTCGCCGGCAGAGGCCAGCGCCGAGGCCCATTCGTTGGTCTCGCCTCCGCCGTAGCTCGTCGGCAGCGAGGCCAGCCGATGCGCGGCGTCGAGGATGCGGGCGACGAATTCCGCCCGTTCGACGTAGCGCGAGAGCCAGTAGAGGTTGTCGGCAGTCCTGGAGAGCATGGCTGTTTCGCTGGGTCTCTTCGGCTCGGCCCGGAGGCGTGCGCCGCTCCGCGGTTCTCGGTGAGGGCAGGCGTCAGGCCGTCACGCGTCCAGGACCCAGGTGTCCTTCGTACCGCCGCCCTGGCTCGAATTCACCACCAAAGATCCCTCCTTCAACGCCACGCGGGTGAGCCCGCCCGGCACGATGCGGATTTCGTCGGCGCCGCACAGCACGAACGGGCGCAGGTCGACGTGGCGCGGGGCCACGCCTGAGGCGACGAAGGTCGGGCAGGTGGAGAGCGAGAGCGTCGGCTGGGCGATGAAGCCGTCCGGCGCGTGGCGCAGGCGCTTGGCGAACTCCTCGATCTCGCGCTTGGTCGCGTGCGGCCCGACGAGCATGCCGTAGCCGCCCGAGCCGTTGACCTCCTTCACGACGAGCTCGGACAGGTTGTCCATCACGTAGGAGAAGGCCTCCTTCTCGCGGCAGCGATAGGTCGGCACGTTGTGCAGGATCGGCTCCTCGCCGGTGAAGAACTTCACGATCTCCGGCATGTAGCTGTAGACCGCCTTGTCGTCGGCGATGCCGGTGCCCACCGCGTTGGCCAGCGTGACGCTGCCGCGCTCGTAGGCGTTCATCAGGCCCGGCACGCCGAGCATCGAATCGGGGCGGAACACCAACGGGTCGAGGAAGTCGTCGTCGAGGCGGCGGTAGATCACGTCGACCCGGCGCGGCCCCTCGGTGGTCCGCATGTAGACCACGTCGTCCTTGGTGAAGAGGTCGCCGGCCTCCACCAGCTCGACGCCGAGCTTGTCTGCCAGGAAAGAGTGCTCGTAGAACGCCGAGTTGTAGCGGCCGGGCGTCAGCAGCACGACGGTGGGGTCGCGGGTCGCCGTCACCGGCGCGAGGCTGCGCAGCGTCGCGAGCAGGGCGTCCGGATAGTTCTCCACCGGCGCCACGCGGTGGCGGGAGAACAGGTCCGGGAACAGCCGCAGCATCACCTCGCGGTTCTCGAGCATGTACGACACGCCGGAGGGGATGCGGGCGTTGTCCTCCAGCACGAAGAAGTCGTTCTCGCCGGTCCGGACGATGTCGATGCCGGCGATGTGCACGTAGAGGTCGTGCGGCACCCGGAACGAGCGCATCTCCATCCGGTAGTGTGCGTTCTTGTAGACGAGGTCGGCCGGGATGATGCCGGCCTTAATGCATTCCTGGGCGCCGTAGATGTCCTTCAGGAACATGTTGATCGCGGTGACGCGCTGCTTCAGCCCGCGCTCGAGGAAGCCCCATTCCGGCTTGGTGATCACCCGCGGGATGATGTCGAACGGGATCAGCCGCTCGGTCGATTCGTTGTCGCCGTAGACGGCGAAGGTGATGCCGATACGCCGGAACAGTAGCTCGGCCTGGCTGCGGCGGGTGTTGAAGTGATCGACAGGCGTCGCGTCGAGCCACGCCTTGAGCTGGCCGTAGGCCTCGCGGACGTCGGCTTGGCTCGTCGCGCTGCCTGCGAAGGCGGTCATCTCGTCGAAGGCTACGCCCGCCATACAGTCTCTCCCCGATACGGCACGCTAGAGGCAAGAGGCGCGCCACGCAAAGGGATTACGAGCTTGTCCGAGGCTCGTTCCAAACACGTCTCAGATCAGGCGCAGGCCCTTTAAGCTGGCATGACCCGATCGGCCGAGGATGACGTGGTCGTGCACCACGATCTTCAGCGGGCTCAACACGGCGACGACCTCGCGGGTCATCGCCACGTCGGCGGCCGAGGGCGCCGGATCGCCCGACGGGTGGTTGTGCGCCAGGATGATCGCGGTCGCCGACAGTTCGAGCGACCGCCGCGCCACCTCCCGCGGGTAGACCGGCGTGTGATCGACCGTGCCGCGCCCCTGGATCTCGTCGGCGATGAGGTGGTTGCGCTTGTCGAGGAACAGCACCCGGAACTCCTCGCGGGTGGCGAAGGCCATGGTGGCGCGCAGGTACTCGATCAGTTCGGCCCAGGAGGAGAGCAGCGCGCGCTGTGCGATGGCGCCCCGCGCCAGCCGCCGCCCGGCCGCCTCCATCAGCTTGAGGTCGGCGACGACCCCGGCGCTGACGCCCTCGACCTCGGCGAGGCGCGCCGGCTCGGCGCTCAGCACCTCCGCGAAGCTGCCGAAGCGGCGGATCAGCGCCTTGGCCAGCGGCTTCACGTCCCGGCGCGGGATGGCGCGGAACAGGGCGAGCTCGAGCAGCTCGTAGTCGGGCAGCGCGTCGGCGCCGTGCTTGGTGAAGCGCTCGCGCAGGCGGTCGCGATGGCCGAGATAGTGTGGCGGCGCCTCCGGCTTCGGGGCGACGGCCGGCCGTTCGGCGAAGAGCCCGTGCTCGGCCTCGTCGCCGGGGCCCGGCACGGCCTCAGGCTCCCGGGTTGGCGGGCTGGTGCAGCCCCTTCGGCGACACCGTGAAGATCTCCACGCCGGTCTCGGTCACCGCCACCGTGTGCTCGAACTGGGCCGAGAGCGAGCGGTCGCGGGTCACCGCGGTCCAGCCGTCGGAGAGCACCTTCACCGCCGGGCGGCCGAGGTTGATCATCGGCTCGATCGTGAAGAACTGGCCCGGCCTCAGCGACACGTCGTAGCTCGCCTCGACGTAATGCAGGATGGTCGGCGCGTCGTGGTAGCTCCGGCCGAGGCCGTGGCCGCAGAAGTCGCGCACCACCGAGCAGCGCTCGCCCTCGGCGTAGGTCTGGATCGCGCGGCCGATGTCGTTGGTCGAGCCGCCGGGCTTCACAGCGGCGACGCCGCGCATCAGCGCCTCGTAGGTGATCTCGCATAGGCGGGCGGCCTTGCGCGGCACCTCGCCGACAAAGGCCATCCGGCTCGAATCGCCGTGCCACCCGTCGAGGATCAGGCACATGTCGAGGTTGACGATGTCGCCCTCGCGCAAAGGCTTGTCGTTGGGGATGCCGTGGCAGACCACGTGGTTGATCGAGGTGCAGATCGATTTCGGGTAGCCGCGATAGAGCAGCGAGGCCGGGTAGGCGCCGTGATCCATGGCGAACTCGTAGGCGAGCTTATCGAGCGCCTCGGTGGTCACGCCGGGCTGGGTCGCCTCCATCAGCACGTCGAGGCCTTCCGCCGTCAGGCGTCCGGCGCGGCGCATGCCTTCGAAGCCCTCCGGCCCGTGGATCGGTGCTTGGGGCACCCGCCGCGTCGCTTGGTCTTGCTGGGTCATCGAGGGGCTTGTCCGCGCCGGGCCGGTCTTCGACAGCTTATGTACGGCGTGGCCGCCGCAGCGCCAAGTCACGGAACTCTACGCCGGGCGACCGACCCGGCGCCGCGTGACCTGAGGGCGCCTGCGTTCGCTCCGAGGCTTGCGCCGGACGGAGGCACGGCGGCATAAGCGGGGCTCGGGCGACCCGGTGCGACGGGTCCCAAGGCACAGGACGGCGCGATGGCTGACAGGGCGGTACCGCACTTCCACAACGAGCTCGGCGTCGCGGTCATCCATGTCGGCTCGCGCGAGTTCATGTGCATCGGCGCGCTGCCGCCGTTCGACCACCCGCACGTGTTCCTCGACATGGGTGCCGACAACGAGATCATCTGCCAGTACTGCTCGACGCTCTATCGCCACCGCGCCGACCTGAAGGCCGGCCACGCCGATCCGGCGGCGAGCGTCTGGCACGACCAGAAGGCGGCGGCCGAATAGGGCCATGCCGCGAAGCCTGATGCCGCGAGACCCCGGGCCGGCGCTGAGCGTCGCCGTGGTCGGCGGTGGGATCGGCGGGCTGACCGCGGCCCTGGCGCTCAACGCCGCCGGCCACGCCGTCACGATCGTCGAGCGCCGAACCGGGTTCAGCGAGGTCGGCGCCGGTCTTCAGCTCTCCCCGAACGCGAGCCGCGTGCTCGCCGACCTCGGCCTCGCGGCGGCCCTCCGGCGCGCCGGATCGGAGCCGCCGGGCGTCGTCGTCCGCGCGCTCGATTCGGGCCGCAAGATTGGCGGCGTGACGCTCGGCGCGGCGGCGCGCGACGCCTTCGGTGCGCCCTACTACGTCATCCACCGAGCCGACCTTCAGACCCTGCTCCTCGACGCGGTGCGCTCCCGCCCCGGCATCCGCCTGCTGATGGGCCGCGAAGTCACCGGCCTCACCGAGACCGAGGACTGCGTCACCCTAGCCCTTGAGAGCGGGAACGGCGCGCGCAGCGAAAGTTTGTCGGCCGACTTGGTCGTCGGCGCGGACGGCCTGCGCTCGCGCATCCGCGGCCACCTCGATCCGCGTGGGCTCAGCCAAGCCGGGATGGCCGCCTGGCGGGCGATCGTGCCGCGTGAGGCGGTGCCGGAGGCGCTTGCGGGCGAGGCGACCGGGCTCTGGCTCGGGCGCGGCCGCCATGTCGTCCACTACCCGATCCATGCCGGGCGCGACCTCAACGTTGTCGCGGTCGTGCCGGAGCGGCAGGGCGACGAAGATTGGGGGCGGCTCGGCGAGCCGGCGGTGCTGCGCGCGCAGTTCCGCGACTGCGCGCCGGATCTGGCCGAACTCCTGACCGTGCCCGATTCCTGGCTGGTCTGGTCGCTCGCCGACCGGCCGGTGGCGCGCCCGATCGCCCGCGGCCGGGTCGCGCTGCTGGGCGACGCCGCCCACCCGGTTCTGCCGTTCCTGGCGCAGGGTGCGGCACTGGCGATCGAAGATTGCGCGATTCTTGCGCAGTGCCTCGCCGCGCAGCCCGTCGTCGAAGCGCTCGACGCCTACGCCAGGGCCCGTCGGCGCCGGGTCCGCCGGGTGCAGCGCGCCGCCCGCGCCAACGGCCGGACCTACCATACCGGCGGCATCACCGCCTTCGTGCGCGACGCGGTGATGCGTCGTCTCGGCCCAGACGGCATGCGCGAACGCTACGCCTGGCTCTACGGTTGGACGCCGGACGCTTGATCTCGAGAAACTTGATCTCGTCCGCGCCGACGGTTACCGCTTCGGCGCATCGCAGGGCCGCTTGCCGAAATTGGTAGACGGAAGGCACTTAAAATGCCTCGGGCTTCGCCCGTGTGGGTTCGAGTCCCACAGCGGCCACCACGCCCCGATCCATCCCCCGATCCTTGCCCGGCACCGGCCGTCCTGATACGCGAGCGGGATCATCTCCAGGGATTGCGGGTGAGGGCGCGCCGCGCCCGATCCGCAGAACCGTACCCCGCAGGGTTCGCCGCGGGCATGGCGCGTGCCTGCCTGGACGACCCTGCACCCGCCATCGGGCCGCGCGACCTCCCGCGCCGGCCCCGCCGAACCTGATAGGATGCCTGCGATGGCCCGCGAATTCATCTACCACATGAAAGGCCTGACCAAGACCTACACCGGCGGGAAGAAGGTGTTGGACAACGTCAACCTGTCCTTCTACCCCGATGCCAAGATCGGTGTGCTCGGTATCAACGGCTCGGGCAAGTCGACGCTCCTGAAGATCATGGCCGGTATCGACACGGAGTGGACCGGGGAGGGCTTCGTCGCGCAGGGCGCACGGGTCGGCTACCTGCCGCAGGAGCCGCAGCTCGATACGACTAAATCGGTCCGCGAGAACGTGATGGAGGGCGTTGCCGAAAAGCAGGCGCTGCTCGACCGCTACAACGAGCTCGCGATGAACTATTCCGACGAGACGGCGGACGAGATGACCCGCCTCCAGGACGAGATCGAATCGCAGAACCTCTGGGAACTCGAATCCAAGGTCGACCAAGCCATGGAGGCCCTGGGCTGCCCGAGCGACGAGCAGCCGGTCGCCACCCTGTCGGGCGGCGAGCGCCGCCGCGTCGCGCTCTGCCGGCTGCTGCTGTGGGAGCCTGAGCTGCTGCTTCTCGATGAGCCGACCAACCACCTCGACGCCGAGACGGTGAACTGGCTCGAAGGCCACCTCAAGAACTACCCGGGCGCGATCCTGATCGTGACCCACGATCGCTACTTCCTCGACAACGTCACCAGCTGGATCCTCGAGCTCGATCGCACCAAGGGCATCCCCTACGAGGGCAACTATTCGGCCTGGCTGGTGCAGAAGCAGAAGCGCCTGCAGCAGGAGGGCCGCGAGGACATGGCCCGCCAGCGCTCGATCGCCCGCGAGCAGGAATGGATCTCCGCCTCGCCGAAGGCGCGCCAATCCAAGTCGAAGGCGCGTATCACGCGCTACGAGGAGCTGGTCGCCAAGCAGAACAACAAGGTCGACGCGGCGGCGCAGATCGTGATCCCGATCGACGAGCGGCTGGGCAACAACGTCATCGAGTTCGATCACCTCAACAAGGCCTTCGGCGACCGCCTGCTGATCGAGGACCTGTCGTTCAAGCTGCCGCCGGGCGGCATCGTCGGCGTGATCGGCCCGAACGGCGCCGGCAAGACGACGCTGTTCAAGATGATCACCGGCCAGGAGAAGCCGGACGGCGGCGACATCTCCGTCGGTACGACGGTGAAGCTCGGCTACGTCGACCAGTCGCGCGACGCGCTCGACCCCAACGCCACGGTCTGGCAGGAGGTCTCAGGCGGCAACGACATCATCTATTTCAACAAGCGCGAGATCAATTCGCGGGCCTACTGCGCGGCCTTCGCCTTCAAGGGCGGCGACCAGCAGAAGAAGGTCGGCACGCTGTCGGGCGGCGAACGCAACCGCGTGCACCTCGCCCGGACGCTGAAGGGCGGCGCCAACGTCCTGCTGCTCGACGAGCCGACCAACGACCTCGACATGGAGACCCTGCGCGCCCTCGAGGACGCGCTGGAGGATTACGCCGGCTGCGCCGTCATCATCAGCCACGATCGCTGGTTCCTGAACCGCATCGCGACCCACATCCTCGCCTTCGAGGGCGACAGCCACGTCGAGTGGTTCGAGGGCAACTTCTCGGATTACGAGGCCGACAAGATGCGCCGGCTCGGCGCCGACTCGCTGATGCCGAAGAAGATCAAGTACAAGAAGTTTTCGCGTTGAAATGAACCGCGACTTGGCTTCCGTCTTCTCAAAAGATGGAGGCCAGGTTTTCTGCAGCCAGCGGCGTCTTCGCTCAATTCGGATGCTCCACGAACCCGGTTCCATCCTCTCCCCGTCATTCCGGGGCTGCGCAGCAGAGCCCGAAATCCAGAACCTTGGGTTGAGTTCTAGATTGCGCCATCTGCGGCTCTGGATTCCGGGCTCGACTACGACGCCCCGGAATGACGGGCAGGGGGCTCTCGGCCGGGAGACACGTTCATGGGTCCCGAACCACAAACCAAAACGGCCGCACCCCTTCCGGGATGCGGCCGTTTTCGTTCGAGGCGAGAGGCCTAGAAGTACGACTTCAGCGTGCCGCGGCGGCGCACGTCGAGGGTGGCGCAGTGGAACGAGCCGCCGAACGGGCCGTAGCTCAGGAACGGCGCCGGGATCGGGTCGAAGCCCCAGTCCTTGAGCGCCTTGATCAACGTCGGCTGGCTCTGGTCCACGACGATCTTCTTCTCGTCGATGGCGAGCACGTTGATCGAGGTCCAGGGCGAGCACATCGAGATCTTGCTCATGAAGCCCTCGACCGGGTCGGGGCGAGGGGCGACGAGCACGTCCCACTTCTTCAACACCGCCGGCAACTTCTCGACGTCGATGTAGTCCGGGTTGACCAGCACCTTGCCCGGGGCGAGCGGCATGAACGACGAATCGATGTGCATCGGCTGCGGGCAGCGGCTCTCGATCTCGTGGACGCGGAAGCCCGAGCCGAGGTGGCGGCGCAGCCACTCGATGCCCATCAGGTTCGTCACGTTGGAGCGGGTGACGAAGATGTCGCGGCCGCAGCGGACGAAGTCGGCGGCGTCGAAGACCGGCTCGAACTCGTTGACCGTGAACTGCATCGGCTCGCCGGCCTTCAGGTTCGGCACGCGGTAGTCGTAGTTGTACAGCTCGTCGGTGAGCTGAGGCCGCGGCGCGGAGGTCCAGCGCGCGCCGGCGCGGAAGTATTCCTTGAACAGCGAGCGGTAGGCGTCGCCCTCGAAGTAGCGCGAGCGCCAGCACATCGGGCTCTCGATGATCTCGTCGCCGATCACGAGGTACGGGTCGCGCGGGCAGGCGACGCAAAAGCCGCGGGACGACCAGCGCGGCGCGCGGTACTTCTTCGAGAAGTCGATGGTGTCCGGGCGGCGGATCTTCACGCCCTCGCCGGCGAGGATGCGAATGAAGTTGTCGAGCTCTTTCTGCGCGAGCTTCTTCATGAAGCCCGGGTAGCGGAAGCCCGAGGCGAAGCGGTAGAACGGCTGCGCCGCCCGCGGCAGGTTGAAGATCACGGTCAGGTGGTGCGTCGGGATCGTGGCGCCGTCGAGGGATCCGACGATCACCTCTTCGAGCGGGTCCCACTCGTTCCACGCCATCACCGGCGAGTGCGGCGCGGGGATTCCGGGTTCCCTGCTGACGAAGCCGTCGGCGCGGGCGTCGTCGAGCACGGCCTCTCCGGCCGAGTGGGAAGCGTCGCGGTCCATGGTGATCCCTTCGTGATGCGCCGTGCGGGCGGTCTGCTCGGGGTGAAAACCCCTGGTGCCGCTTTGGTCCGCACTGTGTCTATCGGGTGATAGACATTGCCGATCGTTGCTGCAACTTGAGCCTTACTCCTCGTCCGCAGCGGTCTTTTTCGGTCGAAATCGCGGCGAGAATCCAGCATCAAGCCACCCCCGAGCTTGAAAGAGGATCATGAAGCGTCTGACGACCCTGGCCCTGATCGCCGGCCTCTGCACGGTCGTCGGCCTGTTTCTGTCCTCCGGTCTCGAGGATGTGGCCGCGGCGGTGGTGAGTGCCGGTTGGGGCGCCCTGGCGGTCGTCGCCGCGCGCGCCGTGGCCGTCGCATGGGCCGGCCTCGGCTGGTACGTGATCTTCCCCGTCTCCGGCCGGCCGAACCTCTCTGCCTGCATCAACCTGCGCTTCGTGCGCGAGGGCATCAACACGCTGCTGCCGGTGGCGACGGTGGGCGGTGACTTCGTCGGCGCGCGCCTCCTGGCCAAGCGCGGCGTCGCCGGCGGCCTCGCCGGCGCGAGCATGTTCGTCGACATGATGACACAGGCGCTGACGCAGCTGCTGTTCACGCTGGGCGGCCTCGGGCTGCTGGTGTGGCTCGCCGGCGACGGCCCGATCGTGCGCACCGTAGCCGGCGGCCTCGCCATCGCGGCGCCGGCCATCGGCGCGTTCTACCTGATCCAGCGCCGGGCTGGGCACCGCCTGATCCAGGGTATCGTCGATCGCTTCGCCTCGGGTCGCGAGTGGCAGGCGCTCGGCGCCGTCGACGTGCTCTACGACAACCTGCGCCGCCTCTACGGCGCGCCCCTGCGCATCTTCTCGGGCATCGGCGTGCACCTCGTCGGCTGGCTGATCGGCACGATCGAGGTCTACGTCTGCCTGCACTTCATGGGATACCCGGTGAGCTTCGCCGAGGCGATCGTGATCGAAAGCCTCGCCCAGGCCGTGCGTGGCGCCGCCTTCGCGGTGCCCGGGGCGTTGGGCGCGCAGGAGGGCGGCCTGATCGCGCTCTGCGCCCTATTCGGCATCCCGGCGGAAGTCGCGCTCGCCCTGTCACTGGTGAAGCGCCTCGCCGACCTGCTCGTCGGCGTCCCCGGTCTCTGGCTCTGGCACACGCAGGAGGGCCGCCTCCGCCGCGAAGCCGCCGAGGCGGACGCCCCCGCGCCGGAGGAGGAGCGGGCCACCTTTCGCCGGGTCGGCGGCGCCTCCGTGCCGGCTACGCTCGGACCGTTCTACAGCTACGCGCCCCCCCGCGGCGCGAACGCCCACAGCGAGGACGCCGCGGTGCCGGAATTGAAGAAGTGCGCCTGATGCGCCGGTTCCTCGTCGCGCTGGCGCTCGCCGCCGCCGCGGTCCCGGCGTCGGCCGCCGACGATCCGGCGGTCGCCGTCGTCGACGGGCTCTACGCCCGCTTCGACGCCACCGTGAAGAACGGCGCCGGAACCCTGAAGGACCGGGTCGACGCGGTCGGCCCGACCCTCGAGCGATCCTTCGACTACCCGGCGATGGTCCGCCTCGCGATCGGCGCCAAATGGGCCGACTTCACCCCCGAGCAGCAGGGTGCGATCACGGAGGCGTTCCGACGCAACTTCGTCGTGACCTACGCCAACCGCCTCGCGCGGGCGGCGGGCGCGAAGTTTGAGGTGACCCGCAAAAGCGAGCCGAGCGGCAGTAACCAGCGCGTGCTCACCCACGTGACCACCCCGGACGGCGACGATTCGCAGATCGACTTCGTCGTGAACGCCGACAACCGCATCCAGGACGTGCTGCTCAACGGCAACGTCAGCGAGATCGCGGGACAGCGGACGACCCTCGGCCCACCGCTGAAGGCAGGCGGGGCCGACGGGGTGCTGAAATTCCTTCGCCAACGCACCGACGGCATGCTGGCCGCCAAACCGGCGCCTTGAACGGCCTGCACAGAACCTTCGCGCCGCCCGCCGCGGCCCACCGATTCTCGCCTCCCGCGACCGAGCGACGTTCCCATGGACCTCACCTGGCTCTCGCCGATCCTTCTGGTCCCCGCGCTCGCGGGCTGCCTCTACGCGTTGACCGCGGCGTTCCTCGCCGGGCGGTTCTCCGCGACGCCGGCGCCCGAGTTCGCTGAGGGCGCGGATCGGCCGTCGGTCACCGTGCTGAAGCCCCTCTGCGGCCTCGAGCCGAACCTGTTCGACAACCTTGCGACCTTCTGCGCCCAGGACTATGCCGGCCCGGTGCAGATCGTGTTCGGCGTGCAGAGCGTCGGCGATCCCGCGATCGGCGTCGTGCGGCGGATCGAGGCGGCCTTTCCGGCCCTGCGGATCGACCTCGTCGTCGACGCGCGTCAGCACGGCTCGAACCGCAAGGTCTCGAACCTGATCAACATGTCGGACGCGATCGCCAACGAGGTCGTCGTGCTCGCCGACAGCGACATGGTGGTGCGCCCAGACTACCTCACGCGGGTCGTGGCCGAGCTGTCGGCCCCCGGCGTCACCGGCGTGACCTGCCTCTACCACGGCATCCCGGCCGACCGGGGCGTCTACGCCCAGCTCTCGGCGCTGGCGATCGACGTGCAGTTCCTGCCCAACGTCGTGATGGGCACCGCGCTCGGCCTCGCCAAGCCCTGCTTCGGCTCGACCATCGCCTTCACGGCGGCGTCCCTCGCCAAAATCGGCGGCTTCGCGACCTTCAAGGACGACCTCGCCGACGACTACGCCATCGGCGAGGCCCTGCGTGGCCTCGGCGGCCGGGTGGCGATCCCGAATTTTACGATCGGGCATACCTGCGTCGACACCGCGATCGCGGGCCTCTGGAGCCACGAGCTGCGCTGGAACCGCACCATCCGCAACGTCGACCCGGCTGGCTATGCCGGCTCGATCGTCACCCACGCCTTTCCGATCGCCCTCATCGCGGCACTCATGCCGGAGGCCGGCGCAACCGCGCTCGGCGTCGCCGCGCTGGCGCTCGCCTGCCGCATCATCCTGTCGATGCGGCTGGAGCGCGCCTTCGGCATAGGCCCTCATCCCTACTGGCTGTTGCCGATCCGCGACATCCTCTCGTTCGCGAACTTCTCATGGAGCTTCGTATCGGGTGCGGTGACATGGAAAGGTCACGATTATCGCGTCGTTGCGGATGGAACGCTTATTCCGGAGGGCAATCTCGGCCAGGATGCTGAGTCGCCCACCGTCTGACCTTGCCAGCCCGCCGTCTCGACTTGCGGTTTCACTCTCTCGTCCCCGATTCGTCGTCCTTCCGACCCGATCGCCCTGCTCTGAGGCCTTGAACCCCATGCGCACGCTCTTCCTTCAGGCTCCCACCTTCGACGGCTTCGACGGCGGCGCCGGTTCCCGCTACCAGGCCAAGCGCGAGATCAAGTCGTTCTGGTATCCGACCTGGCTCGCCCAGCCGGCCGCCCTTGTGCCGAACTCGAAGCTGATCGACGCGCCGCCGCACAACATCAAGCTGCCGGAGATCGTTGCCCAGGCCAACGACTTCGACATGGTCGTGCTCCACACCTCGGTGCCGTCGTTCAAGTCGGACGTGAAGACCGTCGAGGCGCTGAAGGCCGCAAACCCGAAGCTGATCGCCGGCCTGATCGGCGCGAAGGTCGCGGTGGACGCCGCCGGCGCGATGGCCCAGGCCCCGTGCATCGACTTCTGCGCCCGCAACGAGTTCGACTTCACCGTCAAGGAAGTCGCCGACGGCACGCCGATGTCGGAGATCAAGGGTCTGTCCTATCGCAACGCCGACGGCGTCGTGGTCCACAACGAGGACCGCGAGATCATGACCGACATGGATCAGCTTCCCTTCGTCACGAGCGTGTACAAGCGCGACCTCGAGATGGAGAAGTACTTCATCGGGTACCTCAAGCACCCGTACATCTCGTTCTATTCCGGCCGCGGCTGCAAGAGCCGCTGCACCTTCTGCCTGTGGCCGCAGACGGTGGGCGGGCACACCTACCGCACCCGCTCGGTCGCGCACGTGATCGAAGAGATCAAGTACTGCCTGAAGGAGTTCCCGCAGACGAAGGAGTTCTTCTTCGACGACGACACCTTCACCGACAACCTGCCCCGCGCCGAGGAGATCGCGCGCGAGCTGGGCAAGCTCGGCGTGACCTGGTCGTGCAACGCGAAGGCGAACGTTCCCCGTGAGACCCTGGAAGTGCTGAAGGCCAACGGCCTGCGCCTGTTGCTGGTCGGCTACGAGTCGGGCAACCAGAAGATCCTGAACAACATCAAGAAGGGCATGCGCGTCGAGGTCGCCGAGAAGTTCACCAAGGATTGCCACGACCTCGGCATCGCCATCCACGGAACCTTCATCGTCGGCCTGCCGGGCGAGACCCGCGAGACGATCCAGGAGACGATCGCCTTCGCCAAGCGCATCAATCCGCACACCATCCAGGCCTCGCTGGCGGCGCCTTACCCCGGCACATTCCTCTACAAGCAGGCGGTGGAGAACGGCTGGCTCGACGTCGAGAACGCCGAGCTCGTCGATGAGAACGGGGTGCAGATCGCACCGCTGCACTACCCGCACCTGTCGCATGCCGAGATCTTCGCGGCGGTCGAGGAGTTCTATCGCAAGTTCTACTTCCGTGCCCCGAAGATCGCCTCGATCGTCTCCGAGATGGTCCGCTCGCCCGACATGATGAAGCGGCGCCTGCGCGAAGGCGTGGAGTTCTACCGCTTCCTCAAGGAGCGTCAGGGTACCGCCAAGGCCGCCTGAACCCTTTCGGTCTCATGATGTCGTCGGCCGGGCCTCGCAGCCCGGCCGTTTTCGTTTATTGGGCCTAAGGCCCCGGCGGGTGGAGGGCAGGTGCCCTGCTCGCGATCTGCGTTCCTGGGGAGTGTCCGTGAAGCGTCTCGTCGTCACCGCCGACGATTTCGGCCTCAGCCGCGAGGTCAACGAGGCCGTCGAGCAGGCGCATCGCGACGGCATCCTCACCGCGGCGAGCCTGATGGTGTCGGCACCCGCCGCCGCGGACGCGGTCGCCCGCGCCAGGCGGATGCCGTCGCTGCGGGTGGGGCTGCACCTGGTGCTGGTCGAGGCCTGGCCGACGCTGCCGACCGCCCAGCTGCCGGACCTGACCGATGCGGACGGCCTGATGCGCCGCGACATGGAGCGCCTCGGCCTCGACCTGGCGCTGAAGCCCGCCGCCCGGCGCCAGCTCAGCGCCGAGATCACGGCGCAGTTCGAGGCGTTCCGGGAGACGGGTTTGCTGCTGGACCATGTCAACGCCCACAAGCACTTCCACGTCCATCCGCTGATCGCGGGCGCGGTGCTGGCGACCGGACCGCGTTACGGGATGCGGGCGATTCGGGTGCCGCGCGAGCCCCGTGCGGTGCTCCGGCTGGCCGAGCCCGGCGCGACCCCGCGTGCGGCCCTCGACACCGCCCCCTGGGCCGCCCTGCTCGCGGTGCGCGCCCGCAGGATGAGCCTGACGATCCCCGACCGCACCCTCGGGCTGGCTTGGTCCGGGGCGATGACGCCGCCCCGCGTCGCCGCGCTGCTGGCCAACCTGCCGGACGGGCTGACGGAGCTCTACACCCATCCCGCGACCGCCGGAGGTTTCCCGGGCGAGGCGCCCGGCTACGCCTACGCCGCCGAACGCGACGCGCTCGTCGCCCCCGAAGCGATAACGATTCTCGCGCAAGAAAAGATCATCCGCGGCGGGTTTTCGGATTTTTCGTAGGGCGCACGGCGGATAGACCACGCCTTCGGTGAATAGAGAACGATCCGATCAACGTCGTTGATACTATATTATACGCATTGTATAACCACTACTAATCGCATTAGGCATTATATACGCGCGATAACGTCACGTTACGAAGGTTTCACGCAACAAGACCCGGCCGCGACTGGGACGGCCACGCACGCGCACTGATCGCGTCTTCCAGCGAAAACGAAAACGGCGCCGTCCTTGGCAGGACGGCGCCGCGTTCAAGGCTTCAGGGACGACCGCCGTCACTTCACGGCGGCGGGCTCCGCGTGGACCTTGGAGCCCGCACCCGGCAGGCGTCCGGCTTCTTCGCCTTCGGGACGGTCGGCGTCGGGCTGCTTCGGCGGCGGGCCGAGGAAGGCCGGCACCACGAAGAAGGCCGCGATCAGCGTGAAGAACAGCGACAGCGCCAGCAGCTTGCCCATGCTCGCCGTGCCGGGATGGCTCGACAGCACGAGCGAGCCGAAGGCGGTGCCGGTGGTCAGCGCCGAGAAGAAGATCGCCCGCGTTAGGCTGGAGGCCAGCATGTCGGTGACGCCGGCGCGCCAGGCGATCACGTAGTAGATGTGGAAGGCCACGCCGACCGCGAGCATCAGCGGCAACGCGATGATGTTGGCGAAGTTCAGCGGCATGCCGACGACGTGCAGGGCCATCAGCGTCCAAAGGGTGGCGAGCACCAGCGGCCCCAGCGTCATCGCCACGTCCCACGGCTTACGCAGCGCCACCGAGAGGATGATGAAGATCAGGACGAGAGCCGTCACCGCCGCCTGAACGAAGGCGCCGAGGATGGTGTAGCTCGACGAGGTCGTAGCGATCGGCGCGCCGGTGGCGTGCGGCGCGACGGTCTGGATCTCGGCCGCGAACTGGCGCAGCACCTCGTCGTCGTTCGAGTTGCCCTTCGGGTGGACCTCGATGCGGGCGCGGCCGTCTGGGGCGACCCACTCGGCCTTCAGCTGCGGCGGCAGGTTGGCGAGGCTGATCCTCTCGGGGTGCAGAATCCCGCGAAGCCGCGCGAGCAGGGGACCGAGATCGGTGGTGAGGGCGACCGACGCGGCTTCGCGCTTCGCCACCGGTGCGGCCGCGAGCTTCTCGAGGGTCCGCGAGAGCTGCCCCGCGGTCTTGTTGCCGGGCGCGTTGCCGCCGGCGATGCCGGACAGGGCGGTCGCGGTGTCCTTCAACGCCTTGACGTTGTCGGCGTCCGTCGGCGGCGGTGGCTTGCGCGTCGGGTTCAGGATCGGATCGAGCAACTCCGCCGTCTCGGCGACGGTCGCGAGCTTCTTGTCCTGGTCGCGTGGCACGAAGGTGTCGATGCTCATGATGTCGGCCGCAAGCGGCAACGCGGCGAGCTTCTTGGTCACCTCCGGCACGGCGTCCACGCTCGGCGCCAGCACGTCGGCAACGTTCGGGCTCGTGGCGGGGTCCTTGATCAGGTCGAGGTAGGTCGCGATCGATTCCACGTGCGGGCTGCGCAGGTGCATCGGGTTCGAATCGAACGGCAGCTTCCACAGCAGCGGCACGCCGGCCAGCGTGATCAGGCCGACGGCGATCAGCACGGCCTTGCGGTTGCGGATGATCCACGGATCGACGCCGGCGAGCCACGTCGTCTCCACCGCAACCTTCTCGCCCTTCGGCCGGAAGACAGCGATGAGCGCGGGCAGGAAGGTGATCGCGAACAAGTAGGCCACGACCATGCCGACGCCGGCGATGAGGCCGAGCTCGGAGACGCCGCGGAAGGCCGTCGGCAGGAAGGCGAAGAAGCCGGCGATGAGGGACACCGCCGCCAGCGTCAGCGACCAGCCGACGCCGCGCGCGGCGGCGCGAATCGCGTCTTCGAGGGTCGGCTGCTCGTAGCGGTCGGCGCGGTAGCGGACCGAGAACTGGATGCCGAAATCGATGCCGAGGCCGACGAACAAAGCCGCGAAGGCGACCGAGATCGGGTTCAGCTCGCCGACCATCAGCAAGCCGAGCGCCGCCGTGACGATCAGGCCGGAGAAGGTGGTGATCAGCACCGACACGACCAGCGGCGCCGAACGGAGCGCGAGCCACAGGAACAAGACGATGGCGCCGACCGTGACGAGGTTGTTGAGCAGCGCGTCGTCCGAGAGCGTCGCGAACTCGTCGTCGGCGACCGCCACCGGGCCGGTGAGCCGCATCGTCAACCCGTGCTCGGCATCGATGTTGAGATCCTTGGCGACGTTGCGGATCAGCTTGGTCGCCGTGTAGCCCGGCTGCAGCGCGTTGAAGTCCAGCACCGGCTGCATCAACACGAACTTGCGCAGGTCGGTGGTCTTGCTCTCGCCGCCCGAGAGAAGGAGCTGCCAGGACATCCGCGCGGGCTTGCCGTCGAGCACCGTCTGCAGCGTCCGATCGATCTCGCCCATCGGCTTGTCGAGGTCTTCGATCTTGGCGTCGCCGCTCTTGATGCCGCGCGCGCCGAGCCCGAGGACGCGCATCACGCCGCGCAGGCTCGGATCCGAGGCCAGCGGCCCGAGCAGGCCCTGTTGCTGCACGAGCTGCTCGGTGGTCTTCTCGAGCTCCGCCTGCGGAAGCAGCAGCAGGCCGTTCTTCTCGAAGAAGGGGCCGCCGTCGGGGCGGTAGACGGTCTCGATCAGGTTCTTGTGGACGGCGATCGCCTTGGCGAAGGCGTTCGCGGCCTCCTCGGCCTGCTCCGGCGTCTTGCCGTCGATCACCGCCACGACGGTGTTCGTGCGCTGCGGGAACGCCTTCTCGTAGTTGATCTCGTCCTGGCGCCACGGCTCCTTCGGGTCGATCAGGCGCTCGACATCGGTGTTGATGCGGAACAGGTGCGCGGCGACCCCGGTGCTCGCAGCGGTAATCAGCGCCACCAGGGCGATCACGACCCACCGATGCCGGACGGAAAACGCGACGAGTCGTTCGATCACGAGTACCCTACCTACCTGGAGCTGCCGCCCTTCCAGGCCGCATCCCTCTCGAACCTTCGATGCTGCCGCCCCGGTTCCCGCAGGATCCGTCGGCGGCGCGAGCCCTTGGACCGAGCCCTCGGGCCGACCCTAATGGACGAAGCGCCGGACCCCGACGCGTCGACCTCTCTTCCGCCCACGGCCCGGCATAGCTGCAGGACCGGGCCCGTTCGCGGTCCGCACGTCTCACGATGCCGTGTGGACGCAAGCGCGACGCCGACCGGGTTCGCGCACCGGACGACGTCGGGAAAGGACGCATCCGAGGCACGATCGTTGCGCCAAGGCCGCAGCGCTCAGTAATCTTGCAGCCCCTCGATTGCAACGCAGCGACGCCCGGCGCGCCTCGCTCTCCCCATCGATGTGTGGCGCAGGCGCCGTTTCGCACTGCAATATCACCGTGGATGCGGTTTACCGGGAATGCCGTCGCATTGCCGACGCAATGGCAGGATGGGGTCCGCGCTAACGAATTGTGCGCCCGGCGATGGCGACGGGGGCTGTGGCCCGCTTGCGTCAGCGCCGCAAACACCGGCACAGAACGGTCCAGAACCCGCCCGTTCAGATCGGTTCCAGGCTAGAGCGCTGGAATTCGAAATTTTTTCACGTTAAGCAGCCCCTTGGTTCGGGGCTACGCAAACAGGAGCCGTATCTTGGGAATCCCCCTCCGGTATGTCGCGACGATCGGCAGCTACATCCTCAAGCAGCATCTCACCGGCCGGAAGCGCTATCCGCTCGTGATGATGATGGAGCCCCTGTTCCGCTGCAATCTCGCCTGCGCCGGCTGCGGCAAGATCGATTACCCCGACGAGATCCTGAACAAGCGCCTGCCCGTGGCCGACGCGCTTGAGTCCGTGCGCGAGTGCGGCGCACCCATGGTCGTGATCGCCGGCGGCGAGCCGCTGCTGCACAAGGACCTGCCGCAGATCGTCGAGGGCATCATCGCGCAGAAGAAGTTCGCGATCGTGTGCACGAACGCGCTGCTGCTCGAGAAGAAGATCAAGGAGTACAAGCCGAGCCCGTACTTCACCTGGTCGATCCACCTCGACGGCGACAAGGAGATGCACGACGGCTCGGTGTGCCAGCGCGGCGTCTACGACAAGGCTGTCTCGGCGATCGCCAAGGCCAAGGAGATGGGCTTCCGCGTCACCATCAACTGCACGTTCTTCAACAATTCGTCCTCGGACAAGATCGCCGACTTCTTCGACAGCGTGACGAAGATGGGCATCGACGGCATCACCGTCTCGCCCGGCTACGCCTACGAGCGCGCGCCCGACCAGCAGCACTTCCTCAACCGCAAGGCGACGAAGGACCTGTTCCGCGGCGTGTTCCGGGCCGGCAAGGAGAAGGGCCGCCAGAAGTGGGCCTTCCAGCAGTCGGGCCTGTTCCTCGACTTCCTGGCCGGCAACCAGACCTACCATTGCACGCCCTGGGGCAACCCGACCCGCACCGTGTTCGGCTGGCAGAAGCCCTGCTACCTGCTCGGCGAGGGCTACACGGCCACCTTCAAGGAGCTGATGGAGGAGACCGACTGGGATTCCTACGGCACCGGCAACTACGAGAAGTGCGCCGACTGCATGGTCCACTCGGGCTACGAGGCCTCCTCAGTGGTCGATTCGGTCCGCAAGCCCTGGAAGCCGCTGATCCACGCCTTCCGCGGGATCAAGACCGAGGGCGAGATGGCCCCCGAGGTCAGCCTCGAGAACCAGCGCCCGGCGGAGTTCGTGTTCTCGCGCAACGTCGCCCAGAAGCTCTCCGAGATCAAAGCGTCGGGCGTCGACACCAAGCGCGAAGCCCGCAACCGCACCGCGGCCTGATCCGCACGCAGGTCGGATCACCTCGACGATCCAGAGACAAGCCCGCGGCCCTCAAAGGCCGCGGGCTTTTTCGTGTTCGGGCAGGTCGAGCGGCGAGCGGGAGGGAGTCTAGATCTCCGACAGGCCGAGCTCTGCGCCGAGCGTTGCCCGCGCGGCGGCGAGCGCCTTGAACGCCGCAGACGAATCGCGTGCGAGACCGATCAGGTCGCGCGGCCGCGCGCGGCCGGTCGCCAGCGCCCGGAGCACGGCAAGGATGTCGGGATCGCCGTTGGGCTTCAGCGCCTGGGCGGCGAAGGCGGGCAAGGCTCGCTCTGCCGGATCGCAGACCACGCGGATCGCAGCGAAGGGTAGGCCGTGCCGGGCGGCGTAGGCGGCGGCCACGTGCGATTCCATGTCCACGCCCGCGGCCCCGGTCTCCCGGCGCAGGACCGCCTTGTCCGCGACCGTGAGTATCGCGGCGTCGACGCCCGCGAGGTCGGCCGTCACCACGCGTCGTCCCGTCGTTTCGAGCTTTTTAAGAAGTATCGCGGTCCAGCGGGCGTCCGCGGCCCAGCGCGCGTCGGCGACGATCCCGGTCGCGACCACGACGTCGCCGGGCCGCAGGGCCGGATCGAGGCCGCCGGCGATGCCGAAGCTGACGACGCCGCGGCAACCGGGTGCGGCGCGCGCGTCGAGCAAGAGGCGCAGGCGCTGGGGGCTTCCGCCGGCCTGGATCGCTTCGACACCGCGGCCGGCGGCGATACGGGCCTCGCGGGCGAGGCCCGCGACCACGAGGACGTTCGGCTGCAAGGACATCGACACCGGTCTGGAGCGGTGGGGCCGCGGATCGGGCGACGATTCCCACTCGAATCGAATGCGCCGGGAGCGAGCCCCGGCGACGCGTCACATGCCGTAGGCGACCTGGCGGCTGTTGCCGCGCTTGAGGTTGCGGTAGCGCGCCATCGCCCAGAGCGGGAAGAACTTCGGGTAGCCATGGTAGCGCAGGTAGAACACCCGCGGGAAGCCGGTAGCGGTGTAGCGCTCCTCGTTCCAGAAGCCGTCCGCCCCCTGGGTTCGCGCGAGGAAGTTGATACCGCGCGTCACGGCCGGGTCGTCGCATTCGCCCGCCGCCATCAAGGCCAGCAGGGCCCAGGCGGTCTGCGAAGCCGTGGAGGAGCCGGCCTCGAAGGCCGGATCGATCTTGTAGCTCGACGCGTCCTCGCCCCAGCCGCCATCCGGGTTCTGGATGCGGATCAGCCATTCCACCGAGCGGCGGATCTCCGGCGATTGCGGGTCGACGCCTGCGGCGTTGAGCGCGCAGAGCACCGACCAGGTGCCGTAGATGAAGTTCATGCCCCAGCGGCCGTACCAGCTGCCGTCCTGCTCCTGGTCGTTGAGCAGGTAGGTCACGCCGCGGTCCAGCGCCTTTGAGGATTCGCGGGTCTCGCCGAGCTGGGACAGCATCGAGACGACGCGGGCCGTCACGTCCGCGGTCGGCGGATCGAGCAGCGCGCCGTGATCCGAGAACGGGATGTGGTTCAGGTACATATGGTTGTTGTCGGCGTCGAACGCCGCCCAGCCGCCGTCCTTCGACTGCAGCCCCTCGACCCATTCGCGGGCGCGGGCGATCGAGGCGGTGTAGTCCGGCATGTTCGCCACGAGCCCGTGCTGGCGCATGGCGCGGTCCATTGCCATCACGACCACGGCGGTGTCGTCGAGGTCGGGGTAGTGCGCGTTGGCATACTGGAAGGCCCAGCCGCCGGGGCGGACCTTGGGCTTGGCCGCAGCCCAGTCGCCGGCGATGTCGAGCACCTGGCGCGGCAGCAGCCAGTCGAGCCCGGCCCGGGCCTGGCCCTCGGCGTCGGTGCCGCCGGCCTCCAGCAGGGCGTGGCCGGCAAGCGCCGTGTCCCAGACCGGCGAGACGCAGGGCTGCACGTAGGCCTCGTGCGCCTTGACGACCACGAGCTTCTCGATGGCGTCGCAGGCGACGCGGACCTGGGGATGGTCCGGGCCGTAGCCCATCGCCTCGTACATCAGCACGGTGTTGACCATGGCCGGGAAGATCGCCCCGAGGCCGTGCTCGCCGTTCAGGCGCTCGCTGACCCAGGCGCGGGCCTTCTCCATCGCCCGCAGGCGGATGCGCTTGGGGAAGTGCCCCTCGACCTTCTGCAGGATGCGGTCGATCCCGCCGAAGATCGGCGTCCACGGCCAGGTCGCGTGCGGGCTGCCGGGCCAGCGGCGGACGCTGGAGGGCGGCGTCAGGAACAGCTCGCCGATGCCGATCCCGCGCGGGTTCTTCGCCAGCGGCTTCGTCGCCTGCAGCACGAAGAGCGGCACCATCACGCAGCGCGCCCAGTACGACACCTTGTCGAGGTGGAACGGAAACCACTTCGGCAGGAACATCACCTCGACCGGCATCACCGGCACCGCCGCCCACGGCACCTCGCCGTAGAGCGCAAGGATGAAGCGGGTGAACACGTTGGATTGCGCGGCGCCGCCGCGGGAGAGGATCGCCTCGCGGGCGCGGCGCATGTGCGGCGCCTCGATGTCGTCGCCGATCATCTTGAGGGCGAAGTAGGCCTTCACCGTGCAGCTCATGTCGAACGGCCCCTCGTGGACGAGGGCCCAGCCGCCATGCTTCTCCTGCGTGCGGCGCAGGTAGTTGCCGATCTTCGGCTCGAGGCCCTCAGGGGGCTTGGTGTCGCGGAACTGGTGGAACAGGATGTACTCGGACGGGATCGTGGCGTCGGCCTCGAGCTCGAAGCAGATGTGCCCGTCGTCGTGGGACAAGGCCGTGAGCGCACGGGTCGCCCGCGCGACACCGTGATCCACGTCGTCGAGGGAAATCGCCTGGGTCTTCGGGCGTTGCAACGCCTCGACCTTGTTCACAGCCTCTCGCATCATCCTCGCCTCAACCGGCCACAACTCTCGAACCGAACCCGATCGTCCCGGATCGGGTCACGGCTCGCCCGCCTCGTCTCGCCTACGCACGTGCCGTACCGGCGCATCGCCGGCACGGACGAATCGTCGTCCCGGTCGTGCCTCATGCGGCGCCGCGCGTGCGTGCCGCATCGCACGACAGGGCGAGCGCAGCCGTCTTTCCGGAGCGGATCGACCCCTCGATCGTCGAGGGCAGCCCGGTGGCCGTCCAGTCCCCGGCGAGCACGAGTTTCGCCCACGCGGTCTCCGCCCCGGCACGGCGCGCGGCCTCGGCCGGTGTCGCAGCGAAGGTCGCACGCTTCTCCTTGACGATCTGCCAGCTTGGCAGTTCTGGTGCAAGGTCGGCAACGGTGGCGATCTCGGCCCAGATCTGCTTGGCTAGATCTTCGCGCGGCACGTCGAGCAGCCTGTCGGCACCGCTGATCGTCACCGAATAGCGATCGGGATAAGCAAACAGCCACTCGGTCAGCGAATTCACCATGCCGAGAATCAGCGGCGAACCGGGCTTCGGCACCATCTTGAAATGCGCGTTGACGATCGACCGGAACGCCTTCGGCGCCGACAGGCCGGGCAGCATCTCGGAGGCGACCCAAGGGGGCAGCGCCAGCACCACCGAATCGTCCGCGGCCAGCTCGACCGCTCCGTCCGAGAAGTCGAGCCGTTCGACGCCCTTGGCGCCGAGGCCGAGCCCGCGCAGGCGCCGGCCGAACCGGACGCTCGCGCCGCGCGCTTCGAGGGTGCGCAGGGCGGGATCGACGAAGGCGTAGGACAGGCCCTTCACCGCCACCAGTGGGCGACAGGCCGCGCCGCCGACGCCCAGCGTCTCGCGCAGAATCTTGGCGGCGAGGCCGACGTCGCTCTCGGCGACCTCGGTGTTCAGCGCGGCGAGGAGGATGGGATGCCAGAGCCGGTCGTAGAGCGGGCCTTCGCAGGCCATGCTGGCGCCGATGGTGCCGCCGGCGCCGTCCGCCTTGCCGGCCGCCGCACGCAGGATGCCCAGGGGCGCGAGATAGTCCCGCGCGCGGCTTCCCGGCACGCGGCGCGCCTTGCTCAGCACCCACCACGGCACGCGGCCGGCGTTCGGGCGCAGGGTCCAGCGTTCGCCGGTCTTCAGGTCGGCGAAGGGGAACAAGGCCTCGTCCGGTCCGGTCAGGGCGTCGTCCGGCGCGCCGATCCGCTTCAGGAAGTCGAGGGAATCGGTGTTCCCCGACAGCAGCAGGTGGTTGCCGTTGTCGAGTTCCAGCCCGAGCGTCGGATCGTAGTAGGAGCGGCAGCGGCCGCCGGCCTGCTTGGCGGCCTCGTGCACGACGACGCGTGCCCCGCGCTCCACCAGGGACACGGCGGCCGAGAGGCCCGCGAGCCCTGCGCCGACGACGTGGACGGTCCCCATCAGACTATGCCGTGCCGAAGCGCAACGGCGACCAGGGCGAGCTTCTTCGGCTTCACCCGCGCCCGCGGCATCGCCCAACCGCGCTTCAGCAGCGCGACGAGGTAGAGCCGGTAGGCCGCCGCCATCAGCCGGGCCGCCTTGGTGGGCTTGCGCGGGCTCTTGGCGATGATCGCCCAGGTCTCCGCGTAATGCGCCTCCGCCTCGGCGGCGACGGCCGCGCACACCTCGCCGATGCGCGGGTGCGCGATGGCCGATTGCGGCGTCGGATCGCTAAGCCCGATGGCGGCCAGCTTCTCCCGCGGCAGATAGAGGCGTCCGCGCTCGGCGTCCTCGTCGATGTCGCGCAGGATGTTGGTGAGCTGCAACGCCCGGCCCTCGTGCCAGGCGAGCTTGATGCCCAGCGCCTCGGGCATGCCGAAGATCCGCACCGACAGCCGGCCGACGGCGCTCGCCACCCGGTCGCAATAGAGGTCGAGGGTCGCCTCGTCCGGCGCGACGATGTCCTCGAACGCATCCATCGCCATGCCGTCGATCACGGCATGGAAATCCGCGCGCTTCAGGTCGTAGCGCTGCACCGGCACGACGAGATCGCGCACCCGCGCGGGCGGCTTGCCGGCGTAGAGCGCGTCGACGTCGGCACGCCAGCGGTCGAGCTCGGCCGCCCGTACGTCGGCCGCGCCGCCGTCGTCGGCGACGTCGTCCACGGCGCGGCAGAACGCGTAGACGGCGTACATCGCCTCGCGCCGCTCCTTCGGCAGCAGCCGCATGGCGGTGTAGAACGACGAGCCGGCCGCCGGCAGGGCAGGGGCCTCGTCGGCGGGCAGCGCCGTCGCGGTGGCTGTGGCGGTCATGGGAAAACCTTGCCGTGCGGCGCCGCGCGCACGATGCGGCCGCGGAACGGCCGGCGCGCCAGCGTCGCGGCGATGCCGCCGAGCGCGGTCAGCGCGAAGCCGACCTTGCCGTGGTGGACCTTCTCCGAGAGCGGGTCGCGGTCGAGCAGGCCTCGGGCGAGGATCACCGCCAGCCGATGGATCGCCGCGATCTCCAGAGACAGGCGCAGGTCGTCGATCAGGTCGGGCAGCACCTTGCCGTCGTCGAGCAGGCCCAGCGTCCGCTCGGCCAGCTCCCGGACGACGGCGCGCAGTTGCGGCGACGCCTTGTCGGCGCCCAGCATCGCGACGGTGGCGCCGTGCCGGTCCAGCGTGTCCTGCGGGAGGTAGACCCGGTCGAGGGCGCGGAAGTCCTTGCCGCAATCCTGGAGGTGGTTGACGATCTGCAGGGCGGCGCAGATCGCGTCCGACGCGGCCCAGACCCGGGCCGGATCCTCGCCGTGCACGTCGAGGACGTAGCGGCCGACCGGCATCGCCGAGTAGCGGCAATAGTGGATCAGCTCGTCCCAGTCGGCGTAGCGGGTCTTGCGCGCGTCCATCCGGAACGCGTCGAGCAGTTCGAGCGCGTGGCGCGGCGGCAGACCGCGGGCGGCGAGCTCGCGCTTCAGCGGCTCGGCTTCGGGATCGGACGGGCCGGCCCCGGTCAGGGCGTCGGCGAGGCCGTCCAGCAGCGCGAGCTTGCGCTCGGGCGACAGCTCGGCGTGGTCGGCGACGTCGTCGCCGGCGCGGACGAAATCGTAGAAGGCCAGGATCGCGCCGCGATTCTTCGGATGGATCAGGTGCGAGGCGACGGGGAAGTTCTCGTCGTTCGCGCCCTTGCCGGAGCGCAGCTCGGTGGCGGAGCCGGGGGCGCTCATCGCGAGACTCCCGGTAGGTATCCGGCGGCGCGGAACCAGTCGATCGCGTCGGACAGCCCCTCGCGGTAGGGCCGAGCGGTGTAGCCGAGCTCGGCCCGCGCCTTGGCGTCGGAGAAGAACATCCGGTAGCGCGACATGCGGATGCCGTCGATCGTTGCGAAGGGCTGCTTGCCGGTGATCCGCGCCATCTGCTCGGAGACGAAGGCGATCGGGTAGACCACCGCCCGCGGCAGGTTCACCGTCGGCGGCTTGCGGCCGACCATGCCGGCGATGTCGCCGAGCATCTGCGACAGCAGCACGTTCTCGCCGCCGAGGATGTACTTTTCGCCGATCCGCCCTTTGCGCAGGGCGAGCAGGTGGCCGGCGGCGACGTCGTCCACGTGGGCGAGGTTGAGGCCGGTGTCGACGAAGGCCGGCATCTTGCCGAGCGCCGCCTCCTGGATGATGCGGCCGGTCGGCGTGGGCTTCACGTCGCGCGGGCCGATCGGCGTCGAGGGGTTGACGATCACCGCCGGCAGGCCGCTTTCCGCCACCATCTCGTCCACCACGCGCTCGGCCACGACCTTGCTGCGCTTGTAGGCGCCGATCGCGGTCTCGGGCGTCAGCGGTCGCGTCTCGTCGGAGGGCGTGACGCCGTCGTCCGGCGGCTTGATGGTCGCGACGCTCGACGTGTAGACGACGCGCTCGACGCCTTCATCGCGGGCGGCGCGCATCAGGTTGCGGGTGCCGTCGCGGTTGGTCCGGACGATCTCTTCCATGTCGGGCGCCCAGAGCCGATAGTCGGCGGCGGCGTGGATCAGGTAGCGCTGGCCCCGCATCGCAGCCGCGCAGGCCGCCGGGTCGCGCATGTCGCCCTCGACCACCTCGACGTCGTCCCAGGTCAGGTTGGTGCGCGGGCTCGTGGCGCGCACCATGATGCGGACCGGAAAGCCGGCGTTGCGGAACACGTCGACCAGGGCGGGGCCGAGGAAGCCGCTGGCGCCGGTGATCAGCACCGGGCCGAGGTCGGAAGAACCGCTTGGGGTCGCCTCTGCCATCACGCTCGAATCGTCACGGGAACGCGGGCGATGCCCTCGATTTGGGCATCGCACCGCAGCAACGCGGCTTTTGTCATCGAATGGCGCGCACGACAAGGCGATCCGGGCCACAGGGGACCCGGATCGCTTTTTGCGGCCTGCGACTCAGGCGAGGCGGAGGCGCGAACGGCCTTCCTGTCGCTCGGGCAGGATTTCCTCGACCTTTTTGACGATGCTGGCGGCGTCGAGGCCGGCTTCGGCGTACATCTTGTCGGGACTGTCGTGGTCCTGGTAGGCGTCCGGCAGCGTCATAGTGCGGACCCGAAGCCGCATCGCGTCCAGCACCCCGCGCTCGGTGAGCAGGTGCAGCACCATCGCCCCGAACCCGCCGCGCGAGCCCTCCTCCAGGGTGATCAGCACCTCGTGGCTCGCCGCGAGATCCAGGATCAGCGCCTCGTCGAGCGGCTTGGCGAAGCGCGCGTCCGCCACCGTCACCGCGATGTCGGCCGCCGACAGCGTCTCGGCCGCCTTCAGCGCCTCGCCCAGACGCGTGCCGAGCGAGAGCAGCGCCACCCGCGCGTTCTCCGGCCGCGTCACGATCCGCCCGCGCCCGATCGCCAGCGGGACGCCGACCTCCGGCATCTCCACGCCCACGCCCTCGCCGCGCGGGTAGCGCAGCGCGATCGGGCCGGAATCGTGCGCGTGGCAGGTCGCCACCATGTGCACCAGCTCGGCCTCGTCGGCCGCCGCCATCACCGTCATGTTCGGCAGGCAGCACAGATACG
>NZ_VRVF01000200.1:0-843 GCF_008040045.1 Methylobacterium sp. WL8
TAGGTCGCGGACTCATTAAGTTCGTAGCCAGACGCGAAGGGCAGCGAGTTTGACGCTGGCGAGGAAGTTGTCCGGGTCTTTGTCGTAGCGCGTGGCGACGGCCCGGAAGTGTTTGATCTTGCTGAAGAAGCGCTCGACCAGGTTGCGGTACTTGTACAAGAACGGGCTGAAGGCCAGGACCTGCTTGCGGTTGGGCATCGGCTTCACGTTCGCCCACGCACCCTGCTCGGCCATCCGCGCGCGCAGCGCGTCGCTGTCGTAGGCGCGGTCAGCCAGCAGGACCTGACCTTCACCCAATCCACCCAGCATGTCGGCCGCCGAGCGCCCGTCATGCGCCTGACCGGGCGTGATCTTCAGCGCGACCGGACGGCCCTCGGCATCCACCAGCGCGTGGATCTTGCTCGTCAGGCCGCCGCGCGAACGACCCATGCCACCGGATCCGCCATCTTTTTTTTGGCGCAGGCCGCATGCTGGTGCACCCGCACGCTGGTGGCGTCGATCATCTGCAGATCACCCTCGTAAGCCTTTGACACGGCAGTGAGAAGGCGATCCCAGATGCCGCGCTTGCGCCAGCGCCGGAAGCGGT
Source organism: Methylobacterium sp. WL8 (assembly GCF_008040045.1). NCBI lineage: Bacteria > Pseudomonadati > Pseudomonadota > Alphaproteobacteria > Hyphomicrobiales > Methylobacteriaceae > Methylobacterium > Methylobacterium sp. WL8. The sequence goes on from NZ_VRVF01000200.1 coordinate 587, forward strand.
TGCCGCAGGTCGTGTAGGGTCCATAGCGGGCCGGGATGTCGGCCCACGGCGCACCCGTGCGCAGTCGCCAGAAGATCCCGTTCAGCACCCGTCGGTCGTCCACCCGATCCTTGCCACGCACGTCCGTCGGAAGCAGCGGCTCAATCACCGCCCACTCCGCATCCGTCAGGTCAAACCGCGCCATCCTCGGTCCTCCATTCGGAAAACCAACGACCCACCGCCCAAACCGTGCCAACCGTTATGGGTTCACGACCTAG
>NZ_VRVF01000201.1:0-840 GCF_008040045.1 Methylobacterium sp. WL8
AGTCGTTCTGCCTGTTTCAGCATGAGACAGACGAAGGCGACCATATGAAGTCCTGCCAGCGTGCTGGCATAACGTTCGTAATCCTTGACCAGGCGCCGACAGCGCGTCGCCCAGGCGAAGGACCGCTCCACCACCCAGCGACGCGGCAGCAGGACAAACCCGCGTTTGGCCTCGGGCGCCTTGACCACCTCCAGGGCGATACCGTGTTCCTGGGCCGCGTCCGCCGCCCGCGCGCCGGTGTAGCCCTGATCGACGAAGCCCGTCTCGACGCTTCCGCCCGTCTCCGTTTGCACCGCGCCGGTCAGGCGATCGACCTCGCCGCGATCGTCGGCATCGGCCGGGGTGACATGCAGCGCCACCACGTGGCCGGGCGTGTCTACCGCCAGATGCACCTTCGAACCCCGCTTGCGCTTGGCCCCGTCGTAGCCCGCCCGCTCGCCGCTCTCGGGCGAGGACCGCAGCGTTCGGCTGTCCAGGATCACCGCCGACGGCTCCGGCTCCCGGTCCCCCGCTATCCGTAGAACCGCCCGCAGGTCCCCGGCCACATCGGTGAAGCACTCCGCAGCCAGCCAGCGCTGCGTCTGCTGGTACACCGCCGCCCACGGCGGCAGGTCGTGCGGCATGAACCGCCACGGCGCCCCCGTCTTCACGATGAACCGCAAGCCGTTGAACACCTCCCGCAACTCGTGGTCGCGCTGACCTGAACTCTCCCGCAACAACGCCAGATACGGCGCAACCAGCGCCCATTCCTCATCGGACACGTCAGAGGGATAGCCGGCACGACCTGCGCTCATGCCCAAAAACGCAAACCACACCCTTTCAGTTCATAACAGCCTCTAG
>NZ_VRVF01000202.1:0-817 GCF_008040045.1 Methylobacterium sp. WL8
GGGGTGCGGGCCGCGTCCGGTCCCGAAGGTCCTAGTACGAGCCGAACTTGTAGTTCAGGCCGGCGCGCACGACAGCGAACTCGGTGCTGTTGTTGCGGTTCAGGCCGCTCTGCACGACGGTCACGCCCGGCGAGGTCAGGGTCACGGTGCCGGTCGAGTTGGTGGCGAACGCGCCGTTGTTGCGGCCGTTCTGGTCGAGGTTCACGTACAGACCTTCCACCTTCAGCGTCACGGCCGAGGAGCGGAAGAAGTTCAGGAACGAGTCGGTCGGCAGGGCGTACTCGACGCCGGCGCCGGCGGCCCAGCCGGTCTGGAAGTCGTTGCGGGACACGCCCGAACCGAAGTCACGGCCGCCGCCGCTGCCGTAGGCGAAGCCGCCGGTGCCGTACACGAGGGTGCGGTCGAAGGCGTAGCCGAGGCGACCGCGCACGGTGCCGAAGTAGTCGAGGCTGGAGATGCCCGCCGGGTTGTAGATCAGGTTGCCCGGCAGGATGCCGCCGCCAGCCACGGTGGCGGACGAGAAGCGGTTCCGGCCCTGCCCGAAGTCGACGTACTGGGCGTCGGCCTCGACGCCGATCACGACGCCCGAGCCCGGGGTGAACTGGTAGTTGTAGCCGACCTGGCCACCGCCGGTGAAGCCGTCGTTGGCGCGGTTGCCGCCGAAGGCGAGCACGCCGCCGACGTTGCCGCCGGCCGGGCCGGCGAAGATCGCGTTGCCGGGCGAGACGCCGACGACGGTCGCGCCGCGGCGCTCGCTGGCATCGAAGCCGTAGCCGGCGTTGATACCGAAGTAGGCGCCGGTCCAGGTGAACACCGG
>NZ_VRVF01000203.1:0-796 GCF_008040045.1 Methylobacterium sp. WL8
TGCTATGATATAATGCTTTGATGACTATTTGTTTCGAATTGAAAATGCTATCGCTCTACTATTTGGTATTCCTAACTGGAATGGTACAATACTAGGAGTGCTATACGGCTCACCTCTAATATTTAGATACTCGTCATGAAGGTTAACCCAATTGTCAACAAGTGAATTGGTTGTGATTCCACCATGGAATTGATGGAAAGTTCCCTCTCCTAAAAGCATAATTACTTTATACGCTCTATTATCACAAACCCTCTTCCAAAGATCTAGATTTGCGAGCCCTCCCCCCGGCCCTACAAACGCACTGTCAAAGCCGCCGGACTCGCTCCACATCTCTTTACTCATGAATAGAGAGTTAGTTTCAGCTGGGCATGAGTAGAACCCAAACCGCGACGAAGGATCATAGCTAGAGATATCGAATAATTCGTAACCGTCCTTTTCCCACCGGGTTAAAGCTATGAGAGAATCCTCTATTGATTGATTGTAACCTTTTTTTACGCTGATGTTCTGAGGTTCATGCCCGATATGGTATGAAAGAGCGCCAGAAACTACATTACCACTGCTTTCGCAAGCCATTATACCTAATTTGAGCAGATTTGGTGACGCTATTCTTGCCGCATCTATAAAGGCACATACAGTATCGCCTCTGGAAATCGCGATTCCATGTATCAAAGCGCTAATTGGTGATTTTGTGGAAATTATCATTGTGGAATCGCGTGTATTTGGATTATTTTCTTTTATATCATTAATATCATATGGGCACGAAGATCCGTTATCAATAATAATTATTTCGTAACTA
>NZ_VRVF01000204.1:0-776 GCF_008040045.1 Methylobacterium sp. WL8
CGCGCAGGGCCATGATCTCGTCGGTCATCGGGGGTCTCTCGGGTTCGGGGTTGGTCGTCGCAACCCGACCCTACCCGGCAACCGCCGATGACCACCCCTCAGCTACACCACCGCCTGGGACACGACCCACTGCATCCACTATGATGCCGGTTGCCGATGTCCTCAAGCTCGACAGCGCCGTGGCCATCGCTCCACCAGATGAGCGGATTACCAGTGCGGCTATGGAGCTGGAGGCAGAACTCCGGGGCGATCTCCTTGATCGTATTTTCGCTATTCAGCCCCAGGCCACCCGAGCGCGCTTCTTCGAGCAGCTCGTGATCCGTCTCCTTGTTGCAATGGGTTACGGAGGAGGACGCGACGAAGCTGCCTTCCATACGGGCGGGCGTGGTGATGGAGGGGTCGACGGGGTAATCCATCAAGATGCTCTCGGTCTCGATCCTGTCTACGTCCAGGCCAAATGCTATGACAGAGACAGTGGGATCGGCCCGGAGAAAATACAGGCCTTTAAGGGAGCCTTAGACGATAAAGGGGCGACGCGCGGCGTGTTCATTACCACAGCGAGGTTCAGCGAAGCCGCTCAGCGATCCGGCAGGGCAAGCCAAAAACAGATTGCCTTGATCGATGGTGAGAAGCTTGCTGACTTGATGGTGCGCTTTAACGTAGGCATTCAGAAAGACAGGACTGTCGTCATCAAAAAGATCGACGAAGATTTCTTTGAAGGATGGGATGATTAAATCATCTATTTTTATAAAGTATTATATATATCCGTGATATGA
>NZ_VRVF01000205.1:0-745 GCF_008040045.1 Methylobacterium sp. WL8
CCTGCACCGGAGGTCGTCATCTGGCCAACGGAACCGAGCAGATCAGCGCCGCTCGCTCACCCCGCCATCGTCACACGGCCGACGATGCACTAACTTCGAACCTGGGCCACCGAATGGGGGCAGGCCAAATGGCAGACGAGGCCGCTGCCGGCGAAGGGGCGGCGCTCATGCAGAGCCTGCTCCAAGGCATCGAGGACGAAGTCCGCCCGCGCCGAGCGCGACACGCGCCAGCCCACGATCCGGCGAGCGAAGACATCGACCACGAAAGCCGCGTAGACGAAGCCGCTCCAGGTCGCGACGTAGGTGAAGTCGGCGACTCACAGCCTGTTCGGGTGGGCGGCCTTGAACTGCCGGTTGACCCGGTCCAGTGGGCACGCCGCGGCTGGATTGCAAGATCAGCTTGTCGAGGGTGAGATCCGCAATCGCCTTTCGCAGCCGAGCGTTCTCGGTCTCCAGATCCTTCATCCGTCGAACCTGATCCGACTTCTGCCCGCCAAACTCACGCCGCCACCGGTATTACGTCACCGAACTCACACCGAGCGCGCAGATCGCATCGGCCACGCTCTCGCCCTGTGAGATCAGCACATCCGCCTGCCGTAGCTTGGCAACGATCTCCTAAGTGTCTGTCCGGCGACATATTGAGTGAGGTGAGGGGTTTGTGATTCAAGGCTGCCTGTGTGGAGGCTGCCGATGTGGACGACTGAGAACCGGACCCGCTACGATCGAAGCGAGCTTCGTTATCCGA
>NZ_VRVF01000206.1:0-741 GCF_008040045.1 Methylobacterium sp. WL8
GCGCAGGGCCATGATCTCGTCGGTCATCGGGGGTCTCTCGGGTTCGGGGTTGGTCGTCGCAACCCGACCCTACCCGGCAACCGCCGATGACCACCCCTCAGCTACACCACCGCCTGGGACACGACCGCCTTCAGCGCACTGGATCGCGTGCGGGAGTACCTTCCTGATGTCGACTGAACTTACGCATCGTGGCGAGCATGCCACTGCCCGAACAGGTGACCTGCCCGACCTTCGGCCGCACCTCCAGATCGAACGGCTGCTGACCGATCTCGGGCCCGTGCACTGGGGTAAGCTCATAATCGAGAAGCCCTATGTGGGCGATCTCATCGGGGCGCCGTGGGCGCTCGAGCGCTTGCGCCAGGATATCGCCGACGCACCGGATCCTGATAGGCTCAGGCGCCTCGGGCAGGCGGCAGGCGCTGCGATCGATGCCAAGCCCAGCCGCAAGATTACCGCCACGGCGGTTGCGCTCCTGTTCGACAGCCGCGTTCGGCAGCCCGCGAACCCGGGGACGTATCTGTCCACCCTCTGCGGCGACCTCTACGAGCTCGGTTTCCAGCCTGCCGTTGTCGCCGCTGCGTGCCAGCGGTTGCGCAGAACGACGACCTTCATCCCTGAGTGTCTGTCCGGCGACATATTGAGTGAGGTGAGGGGTTTGTGATTCAAGGCTGCCTGTGTGGAGGCTGCCGATGTGGACGACTGAGAACCGGACCCGCTACGATCGAAGCGAGCTTCGTTATC
>NZ_VRVF01000207.1:0-733 GCF_008040045.1 Methylobacterium sp. WL8
AAAAAAAGCGATCGGCATCTTTGCGGAGATGCCCAAGTGACGTTCGCCTTCATCGAGCAGCATGCGAGCACCTGGCCGGTGCGTCTCATGTGCCGCGTGCTCGAAGTCTCTCACAGCGGCTACTACGACTGGCGATCCCGTCCCGAGAGTGCGAGGTCGGCGTCCAACCGTCGCCTTCTCGACGACGTCCGCCGAATCCATGTCGGGCATCAGAGGCGCTACGGCTCGCCTCGGGTCCATGCCGTCCTGTGCGCAGAGGGGCGAACGACCAGTCGTGGGCGGGTGGAGCGCCTGATGCGCCGTCATGGCATCCGAGCCCTGGCAGGACGTCGATACCGGCCCTGCACGACCGACAGCCGTCACGATCTGCCGATCGCGCCCAACCTCCTGAAGCAGCAGTTCTCGGCCGCGCTACCCAACACGGTCTGGCTGGCGGACATCACCTACCTGCCGACCGGAGAGGGCTGGCTTTACCTGGCCGCCGTCCTCGATCTCGCCACCCGCAAGATCGTCGGCTGGTCCATGCGCGAGCACATGCGGACCGAGCTGACCTCGGCCGCCCTGATGATGGCCACCCAACGGCAGCGACCGGGGGCCGGCCTCATCTGTCACTCGGATCGCGGCAGCCAATACGCCGCCGAGGCCTACAGAGCGCAGCTCGCCGACATGAAGGCGACGCCCTCCATGAGCCGGACAGGCTGCTGCTACGATAACGCCCCGATGGAGAGCTTCT
>NZ_VRVF01000208.1:0-685 GCF_008040045.1 Methylobacterium sp. WL8
GATACAACTTCAAAGTGTTTCGATTTGAAACGGATTTATCCGTCGTTCCTGCGATAAGATTTGGGTGAGAGCGAGCCCTATGAAGGGATTACCGGTTCATCCTCATACCCTCCACGAGCCCGATCCGGCCCGCACCGTGCGATAACCACCACTCTCTGGCTTCGGGGCTGCCGTCTTTGCGACGTGGCCCGGCCGGACGGTGTCGAGAAGTTGGCCGATCAGGCCGAGGGCGTCCGCTTGGTCGTCATGGACACCCGCGGGGAGGCTGGCGAGGTGCACCGGGCTGGTCTACGCCAAGCGTTGGCATAGTCAGCCCGCAGCGACCAACAAATCTAACGATGCCGATCCGGCACCAGCACCGCTTCTTCTACGGGATAAATCGGCCAAGTCTCTTCATCACGTGCGTCCTACGACGCTCCCTTATGCTTACCGCGTGGTATGCCATTTTCGGTTAGGCCAAGACCTTGCGCCAAGCTTCGTATGATCTCAATGGATAGGTCGCTGTCTTCTCCCCGCTCGATAGCTTCGATGAATCCCTGGTTAATTCCGATCAGTCGCGATGCATCGAATAGGGATAAATCCATTCTGTTGCGCGCCAACGCTGCGTGAATGCCGAGATTTTGAAGCAGTTTTGCCCGGCATTCTGACAATTGTTCCATGCGAACTACACACTCTTATACAATTC
>NZ_VRVF01000209.1:0-635 GCF_008040045.1 Methylobacterium sp. WL8
CACCCCACCCGCCGCCCGGCCGCCAAGACCCGAGCCTGGGTCGCGTTCCTCGCCGAAACCATCCCCGCGATGGCGTCGGAGTGGTGAGGACAGGGCTTTCGAGCGAGCGTTCGGACTTCCGACCAACCCGGCGGACCGGCCGTCGTGAAGGCTACAATCCGCAAGGATCGCACGTGAGTGGCGATCCGACATCCGTCCGTGCAGCTGGGTCGCTCCCGCGTCGCGCCTAGGATGCCGGGATGCGCGTCGGCTCGCTGTCGCGAAAAACGCCCGCCTGCGGCACCAGGCGGAATCGGGTCCCCCAAGGGTCCTGAAGCACGAGCGCGCCGTCGGCCGCGTCCGGCGTCAGGCCGGCGTCCCGGCAGCGGTCGCGGACCGCCGCCAGCGTCGGGGCGTCGGCCAGCAGGACCACCTCGGCGAGGCCGGCCATGGCGGCGGGCCGTTCGCGCGCGCCCCGGCTTTGCCAGACGTTCGTCGCGAGCTGGTGGTGGTAGCCGCCGGCGCCGAGGAAGGTCGCGCCCGGGTAGCGGATCATCACGTCGAACCCGAGCAGCCCGGCGTAGAAGCGGTCCGCCGGCTCGATCTCGCCCACCTGCAGGTGGACGTGCCCGACCCGCCCGCCCGGCGGCTACCAC
>NZ_VRVF01000020.1:0-67752 GCF_008040045.1 Methylobacterium sp. WL8
GCCAACACATCCCCTCGACACGACACTCGATCACCCTGGCGCGGGGTGGAGCAGCCCGGTAGCTCGTCAGGCTCATAACCTGAAGGTCACAGGTTCAAATCCTGTCCCCGCAACCAAACATCATATCCCACATCAGCCGGCTCGCCCAACGCGAGCCGGCTTTTTCGTGTTTTAAGCAGGCACGACGCTAAGCCTTGCCTCTTCTACTATCTCGATGATGCAAGGCCCCCTGTCCCGAGTAGAGCAGGGGAGGGGGCTTCTCACTTCCCGCCAGCGATGAAGACGGTCTATTCGCCCTGGGGTAAGGCGGCAGGGCCGCCGTCCGGGTTCATGCCTTCTACGGGCGGCTTCCGCCGTGGGCGAGGAGGCGCGGCGGGTGCGGTGGCCGCGGTGACGTTGACGCCGAGGCGCGTCGCCAGGGCGAGGGCGCGGTTCTCGGTGACCCGGAGATGGCAGAAGCCGTGGGCGCCTTCGCGTGCATAGGTGCGGCAGAGCTGCTCGCGGTCCGACGAGAACGCGGCTTGCTCCGTCACGATCGGGCGGACGTCCTCGCGCCGCGCCCGCTGGGTCATTAGCTTGTAGTTCTCGCGCACCGCCTTGTCGGCGACGCCCCGGGCTGAATCGAACTCGGAGGAGCGGGGAATCAGGGTGGCCGCGGCCGGCCCCCACAGGCCGACGGGGGTGGTTGCGCAATCCTGGGCGGAGAACGTGCAGACCGGCGTCGGCCCGAGGCTCGATACCAGCACGCCGCCTTCCGTCACGTCGAACCGCAACGGGCACTCCGCGGCCGCCGCCTCATAACGGGGCACACCTTCCGGCCGGCCCTCCGGGGTCAGGGTGATTGTGCCTCCGCCGCCGAGCGGCACCTTGCAGGTCTCCGTCGGCTGCGAGACTTTGGTGCCCGGCAGCGTGATCCGCGCGGACAAACCCGAGCCGGCGCGCTCGAGCTTGAGGCTGCCGCTCAAGCCGTTGAGCATCAGCTCCTGGCCGACCAGCCCATCTTCCGATGGGGCCTTCAGCACCACGGGGCGCGAGGGGACGACCGGGCGCGGTGCCTCGGGCACGGAGGCCGCGGGATCGTCGGGAAGCGGCGTGCCGGGGATCGGTGCGGCGGGCGGGCCCGCCGGGACCCCGCGCGGCGGCACAGGAGGTTTCGCTGCGCGGCCGATCCCGAACAGCTCCTCGAAGAAGTTTTGGGCCGAGGCTTCGCCGGGCATCAGGGCCGCGAGCGCGAAGCAGGGAACCGCGAGAAACGGGATGACGGGGCTGCGGGTCGGACGCATCGGGTCTTTCGGTACGGCGGCAGGTGGCCCGCGCGATGCCGGCCTCGCACCATGCTGGACGCTCTTTACGAAGCGTTAACACGGCTTCGGTGGCGGAGGCGTGGCCGAGGCGCAACAAAATGCAGGCCGGCGGGACGGCGTTCGAGCAAGTCCTGGAGGCGAGTCGGCACCATAGCGATGCAATGCACGGGCGAAACAGCTTCAAAATCGATCGGCCGGCCGCGTTCCGCGTGACGGCGCAGGCACTTGGCGCGAACGCGCATCTCGGAGGCGGCTTCGCCTTGCGAGCCTGCATCGCCCTTCTTATATCCGGCGAGACGCGGGATTAAGCGTGGGATCGGAGCCGTTCGCGGCCCCTGTTCCGGCCCCGGTTCCGTCTCCACATCTTCCAGCACCACACCGCCATGGGCCGAGCTGCTTCGGGGCTCGGCGGTCTGCTTGATCGCAACCAACATAAGGGATCCCACCATGGGTAAAGTCATCGGCATCGACCTCGGCACCACCAATTCGTGCGTCGCCGTGATGGAGGGCTCGCAGCCCAAGGTCATCGAGAACGCGGAAGGCGCCCGCACCACGCCGTCCATCGTCGCCTTCACCGACGACGGCGAGCGCCTCGTCGGTCAGCCGGCCAAGCGCCAGGCTGTCACCAACCCCGACCGCACCTTCTTCGCCATCAAGCGCCTCGTTGGACGCACCTACGACGATCCGATGACGCAAAAGGACAAGGGTTTCGTGCCCTACACGATCGCCCGCGGCGACAACGGCGACGCCTGGGTCGAGGCCGACGGCAAGAAGTACTCGCCCTCGCAGATCTCCGCCTTCACGCTGCAGAAGATGAAGGAGACCGCGGAGGCTCATCTCGGCCAGCCGGTGACGCAGGCCGTCATCACGGTGCCCGCCTACTTCAACGATGCCCAGCGCCAGGCGACCAAGGATGCCGGCAGGATCGCCGGCCTCGAGGTGCTGCGCATCATCAACGAGCCGACCGCGGCCGCGCTCGCCTACGGCCTCGACAAGAAGAAGGCCGGCACCATCGCGGTCTACGACCTCGGCGGCGGCACCTTCGACGTGTCGATCCTCGAGATCGGCGACGGCGTGTTCGAGGTGAAGTCGACCAACGGCGACACCTTCCTCGGTGGCGAGGACTTCGACAACCGCGTGGTCGAGTACCTGACCGCCGAGTTCAAGAAGGAGCAGGGCATCGATCTGACCAAGGACAAGCTCGCCCTTCAGCGCCTCAAGGAAGCCGCCGAGAAGGCGAAGATCGAGCTGTCCTCGGCGACGCAGACCGAGATCAACCTGCCCTACATCACCGCCGACGCCACCGGGCCGAAGCATCTCGCGCTCAAGCTCAGCCGCGCCAAGTTCGAGTCCCTCGTCGACGACCTGGTGCAGCGCACGATCGAACCCTGCCGCAAGGCGCTCAAGGATGCCGGCGTCTCCGCGTCCGAGATCGACGAGGTCGTGCTCGTCGGCGGCATGATCCGCATGCCGAAGATCCAGGAAGTGGTGAAGTCGTTCTTCGGCAAGGAGCCACACAAGGGCGTGAATCCGGACGAGGTCGTGGCCATCGGCGCCGCGGTCCAGGCCGGCGTGCTCCAGGGCGACGTCAAGGACGTGCTGCTCCTCGACGTGACCCCGCTCTCGCTCGGCATCGAGACGCTGGGCGGCGTGTTCACGCGGCTCATCGACCGCAACACCACGATCCCGACCAAGAAGAGCCAGACCTTCTCGACGGCCGAGGACAACCAGAACGCGGTCACCATCCGGGTCTTCCAGGGTGAGCGCGAGATGGCGGCCGACAACAAGCTGCTCGGCCAGTTCGACCTGATGGGCATTCCGCCGGCTCCGCGCGGCATGCCGCAGATCGAGGTGACCTTCGACATCGACGCCAACGGCATCGTCAACGTGACGGCCAAGGACAAGGCGACGAACAAGGAGCACCAGATCCGCATCCAGGCCTCGGGCGGCCTGTCGGACGCCGACATCGAGAAGATGGTCAAGGACGCCGAGGCCAACGCCGAGGCGGACAAGAAGCGCCGCGAGCTCGTCGAGGTGAAGAACCAGGGCGAGAGCCTGGTCCACGCGACCGAGAAGTCGGTGAAGGAGTACGGCGACAAGGTCTCGGAGGCCGACAAGGGCGGCATCGAGACTGCGATGACCGCGCTCAAGACTGCGCTCGAGGGCGAGGACGTCGAGACCATCAAGGCCCGCACGACGGACCTGATGCAGGCCTCGATGAAGCTCGGCGAGGCGATGTATGCGTCCAGCCAGACGCCCGAGGGTGGGCCGGAGGCGACCGCCGGGGCCGAGGCCAAGAAGGACGACGTCATCGACGCCGACTTCTCGGAGGTCGACGAGAAGGACCAGAAGAAGCGGGCGTAAGCTTCGCGTACGAGTTGAAGCGGGGCCGGAGCGATCCGGTCCCGTTTTCGCTTGCGGCGGCGGCGTCCGACCTTCATTCCGGGGCCGCCGACGGCCCCGAAGGTCGGAACGCCGCCGGCCACTGGGACGACCCTTCACGACGACGGCACGACGGCGCCGACTGCCGGGGGCAGGCGGACGGCCGGTTAGGCACTATCGAGGCAAGGCATGTCGAAGCGGGACTATTACGAGATCTTGGGTGTCGCCAAGACCGCGTCGGACGGCGAGATGAAGGTCGCCTTCCGCAAGCTCGCGATGACCTACCATCCGGACAAGAATCCCGGCAACAAGGACGCCGAGATCAAGTTCAAGGAGATCAACGAGGCGTATCAGTGCCTGTCCGACGGGCAGAAGCGCGCCGCCTACGACCGGTTCGGCCACGAAGCCTTCACACAGGGCGGCGGCCAGGGCGGCCCCGGATTCGGCAACGAGTTCGGCGACTTCATGTCGGACATCTTCGACAACTTCTTCGGCGACGGCCGCGGCGGCGGCCAGCAGCAGGCCCGCGGGCGCGGCGGCGCGCCGGGCCGCGAGCGTGGGGCGGACCTGCGCTTCAGCCTGGAGATCACCCTCGAGGAGGCCTTCACCGGCAAGGCCGAGACCATCAAGATCCCGACCTCGATCACCTGCGAAACCTGTGCGGGGTCGGGCGCGAAGCCCGGCTCCAAGCCGCGCACCTGCCAGACCTGCGCCGGCTACGGCCGGGTGCGGGCCGCGCAAGGCTTCTTCGCCATCGAGCGCACCTGCCCGAACTGCCACGGCCGCGGCGAGATCGTCGACGACCCCTGCGCGGCCTGCGCCGGGGCGGGTCGGGTCAACCGCGAGCGGACGCTGGCCATCAACGTGCCGGCGGGCGTCGACGACGGACTGCGCATCCGCTTGGCCGGTGAGGGCGAGAGCGGCCTGCGCGGCGGGCCGGCCGGCGACCTCTACGTGTTCCTCTCGATCAAGCAGCACGCCTTCTTCCAGCGCGACGGCGCCGACCTGTTCTGCCGGGTCCCGATCTCGATGGTGACGGCGGCGCTCGCCGGCGAGATCACCGTGCCGGTGATCGACGGCTCGCAGACGCAGGTGCGGATCCCGGCCGGCACCCAGACGGCCAAGCAGTTCCGCATCAAGGGCAAGGGCATGCCGGTGCTGCGCGCCCGCGAGGTCGGCGACCTCTACATCCAGGTCTTCGTCGAGACGCCGCAGAACCTGACCAAGCGCCAGCGCGAGTTGCTGCAGGAGTTCGGCCAGACCGCGTCCGACGACAACCACCCCGAGGCCGCCGGCTTCTTCTCGAAGGTGCGCGACTTCCTCGGCGGGTTCGGCGGCACCGCCCGCCCGTAACCCTGTGCAGACCCCGCGGCGTCCACCGGATGAAATCGTCGCCGGCCCGGTTGAGCCTGCGGCCGGGACCGGATCGATCGGCGCAGGCATGTGTGATCGCATTGTGCTAGGCACGGGCGCGACCTTGCCTGTAAGACAAGTGCCGACCGTCGCGTTCACTGCCGGGATCGCCTTTCGGTGATCCAACCTGAAGGAACACCGGACTTGCCGCCGCTACGTCGTTCCAGTGCGAAAACCTCGTCCGTGAACGCGAAGGTGCGGCGCGATCCGCTGGAGGACGAGGCACGGTTCCTCAAGTCCTGGCTCGAGCGCCCACTCGTCACCGGCTCGGTCACGCCGTCCGGCAAGATGCTGGCCAGGACCATGGCGGCCTACGTCGACCCGGCCGTTTCAGGGCAGGTGATCGAGGTCGGACCCGGGACGGGTCCCGTCACCGAGGCGCTGATCCGCCGGGGCGTCGCGCCCGAGCGCCTCGTGCTGATCGAGTTCAACCCTGATTTCTGCACCCTGCTGCGCCGCCGCTTCCCCGGCGTCACCGTGGTGCGCGGCGACGCCTACGACATTCGCGGAAGCGTCGGCGCAGTGATGACGGGGCCGGCCGCGGCGACCGTCTCCAGCCTGCCGCTCTTCACCAAGCCGCTGGAGCAGCGCCTCGACCTGCTCAACACCGCCCACGACCTGATGCATCCGGGCGCGCCGTTCGTGCAGTTCACCTACGCCGTCGTCCCGCCGATCCCGGCGCGCTGCGCGATGGGCAGCTACACCGCCAGCGGCTCGAACCGGGTCTGGCTCAACCTGCCGCCGGCCCGGGTCTGGGTCTACCGCCGGCCCTGATCGAAGCTGCCCGAACACAATCTGAGCGCGTGCCTCAGGTCACATTCAGGTGAGGCCCGCTATCTCTCCGCTCAACGCCGTCGGCGAAAGCCGCGGCGCACAGCAGGAGAGCGCCGATGACCACGACACCGACCCGCACCAGCCTCGCCCTCGCAGCCCTCGCGCTCGCTGGCGGCCTCGCCCTCGCGGCACCGGCCCAGGCCGCGCCGTTCGCACCGGCCCCGCTCGCCGAAGCTCATGCCGACGTTGTGCAGGCGCAGTACGGCTACGGATACGGCCACCGCCATTTCGGCCACGGCCCCCGCCACTTCGGCTATGGCCCGCCGCGCGGCCGTCATTTCGGCGGTCATCACGGATTCGGCGGCCCGCGCTTCGGGCATCACCATCACCATGGGCGCGGCTACGGCTACGGCCGGGGCTACGGCCGCGGCGGTTGGTAGGTAAGATCGGGCCGGTGGCGAAAGCCACCGGCCTTCTTCATGGCTTCGGCGCGATCCGCTCGATCACCGCCGGCCCCTCGGCCGCCGCCTCGCCCAGGCTGTAGGCCGCCCGCAACGCAGCCTCCGCGCGATCCGCCGCCGCCGCGTCGGCGGCGTGAACGATCCCGAGCAACCCGCTCGCATCCCCCGGCCGGGCGAGCTCAGAGAATCCCACCCGCCCGTCGATCCCGTCCTCCGGACGGGTACGGCCGCCGCCGAGGCCGATCACCGCGAGCCCGATCGCGCGGGTCGCGACCCGCGCGACTTTGCCCTCCGCCCGCACCTCCCGGATCACCGGCGCCGCCGGCAGGTGCCTGGTGGGATGCTCCATCAGGTCGGCAGGGCCGCCGAGCGCGGCGAGCATGCGCGAGAACGTCTCCGCGGCCCGGCCCGAGGCGAGGCTCGCCTCCAGCATCGTGGCCGCCGCGTCGAGATCGGGCGCGAGCCCGCCGGCCACCAGCATCTCTGCGGCGAGCGCCAGGGTCACTGCATGGAAGCGCGGCTCGCGGCGCCCGGCGAGGTAGTCGACCGCGTAGGCGACCTCCAAGCCGTTTCCGGCGGCGCTCGCCAGCGGCGCGTCCATGTCGGTGATCAGCGCCACGGTGCGCAGGCCCGCGCCGTTCGCCACCGCGACGATGCTGTCGGCGAGCGCCCGCGCCGCGTCGATCCCGGCCATGAAGGCGCCGGAGCCGACCTTCACGTCCATGACGAGGCCGTCGAGCCCTGCGGCGAGCTTCTTGGCGAGGATCGAGGCGGTGATCAGGTCGAGCGACTCCACCGTCCCGGTCACGTCGCGGATCGCGTAGAGCCGGCGGTCTGCCGGCGCGAGGTCCGCGGTCTGGCCGATGATGGCGCAGCCGACCTCGGAGACGACGCGCCGGAACCGGTCGAGGTCGGGCGTCGCGTCGTAGCCGGGAATGCTGGCGAGCTTGTCGAGCGTGCCCCCGGTATGGCCGAGGCCGCGCCCGGAGATCATCGGCACGTAGCCGCCGCAGGCCGCCACCATCGGCGCGAGCACGAGGCTGACCGCGTCGCCGATGCCGCCCGTCGAGTGCTTGTCGAGGACCGGGCCGGACAGGTTCCAGGCCAGCACGCTGCCCGATCGCGTCATCGCCTGCGTCAGCGCTACCCGTTCGGCGATCGACATGCCTTGGAAGAACACCGCCATCGCGAAGGCCGCCGCCTGGCCTTCGCCGACGCGCCCGTCGGTCAGCCCGGCGATGAAGTCGGCGATCTCCGCGGGCTCCAGCGTCGCCCCGTCGCGCTTGCGCCGGATGGTCTCCTGCGGAAGCCTCATGGCGTCGCCTCCGGACTGGTGGCATCCCCGCGGGCGGCCATCAGCACGCCGAACAGGCTGCTGGCGCCGAGCCGGAACGTCCCAGGGCCGGCCCAACCCGACCCCATGACTTGGTCTGTGAGCGCGAGGTAGGTCGCGGCGTCGGCGAGCGTCCGCAGGCCGCCGGACACCTTGAGGCCGCCCCGCCCGGCCTCGCGAATCGCGTGCAGCATGGTCTCGGCCGCCTCCGGCGTGGCCGAGACCGCGCTCTTGCCGGTGGAAGTCTTGATGAAGTCGGCGCCGGCCGCGAGCGCCAGCCGGCTGGCTGTGGCGACGGTTTCGCGGGCCTGCAACTCGCCGGTTTCCAGGATCACCTTCAACGCGGTTCCGGGGCAGGCCTCGCGCACCGCCTCGACCATGAGGCGGGCCGCCTCCGCATCGCCGCGCAGGAGCGCCCGGTAGGGCAGGACGAGGTCGATCTCGTGCGCACCATCGCGCAGCGCCTCCGCGGTGTCCTCGACCGCGCGGTCCACATCCTCGCCGCCCGCCGGGAAGTTGATCACCGTGGCGATCCGCACCGGCCCGCCCGCCAGAACGCGCGCCGCCTGATGCACGAATTGCGGCCAGACGCAGACCGCAGCGACCCCGCCCGCGCGGGCGTCCCGGCATAGCGCGTCGACCTGCGTCGCCGTGCAGGTGTCGCCGAGGTCGGTCAGGTCGAGCAGCGCGAGAGCGCGCCGGGCGGTCGAGGCCGAGTTCAAGGTCGGTTCGGGCATGCGCGTGCGCTTTCGGGGCGGCGTGAGGCTCAAGGATCGCCGCCGGGCAGGCCGGCGACGAAGTTTTGGATCAGCCGGACGAGGTCGCCGGCCGCAGCCGCCGCCGCCTGCTTGGTCTCGGCATGATGCGGGTCGCCGTCGCCGATCCCGGCGGCGCGGTTCGTCACCACCGAGACCGCGGCGACCGGCAGGCCGAGGAAGCGGGCGAGGATCACCTCCGGTACCGTCGACATGCCGACGAGGTCGGCGCCGAGCAGCCCCGCCATCCGCACCTCGGCCGGGGTCTCGAAGGACGGCCCGGAGAACCACGCGTAGACGCCCGCATGCAGGGGGATGCCGCAGGCGGCCGCGGCCGCATCGAGCCGGGCGTTCAGGGCTGGGTCGTAGGCCCGCATCATCGGTACGAAGCGGGCGTCGCTCGGCTCGCCGACGAGCGGGTTCATCCCCGACAGATTGAGGTGGTCGGACAGCCGCACGAGGCTTCCGGGGCCGGCCGCCGGCATCAGCGAGCCGGAGGCGTTGGTGAGTAGCAGGCAGGCGGCGCCGAGGGCCTGCGCGGCGGCGAGCGGCACGCGCATCGCGGCGGCGTTCCCGTGCTCGTAGGCGTGCGCCCGACCCTCGAACACCAGCACCCGCCGCCCGGCGATCGAACCGCGATGAAGCCGCCCGCGATGGCCGCTGACGCCGGCGCCCGGAAAGCCGGGGATCTCGGCATAGGGCCGCGAAACCGCATCCGCGAGCCCGTCGGCGAGGCCGCCGAGCCCGGTGCCGGCGACGATCGCGCAGGCATAGGGGCCGGCAAAGCCCGCCGCGCGCAACGTGTCGACCGCCTCAGTCACCGAGCATCTCCTGGACGAGCGTTTCGGGCCCGAAGGAGTCCGGCAGCAGCGCGTCGAGGGTGAAGCTGCGCCGGACCCCCTCCGGCCCCGCCGCGTGGATCGGCGTCGCGGGCGCGGCGAATTCGCGGATGCGCTGACGGCAGGCGCCGCAGGGCGTGACGAGGCCGCTGCCGTCGCCGAGCACCAGGATTTCGCGGATGCGCCGGCCGCCGGCCAGGATCATCGCGGCGATCGCCCCGGCCTCGGCGCAGGTGCCGACCGGATAGGCCGCGTTCTCGACGTTGCAGCCGGCATGGATCGCGCCGTGCTCGTCGCGGAGCGCTGCGCCGACCGCGAAGCGCGAGTACGGCGCATGCGCCCGGCCGCGTGCCCCGGCGGCGGCGTCGAACAGGGCGGCGAGGTCGAGAGGGGAGGGCGGCATCCCCGATCATTGGCATCGCCCGGCGTGAGCTGTCGAGGGGGGCGCGGGGCGGCGCATGCGGGTGCGGCGCCGGCTTTCCCTTGCCGGGGGCACGTTCTAGAACCCTCGCCAGGAATTCATCACCCGAGGACGACGATGCTGGGCCGGTACGAGCGCGGAGCGGGGGGCGAGGCGGTGGTCGCCTACGGCGACGGCACGATGCGCGTGGTGAAGCCCGGCGCCTTCGTGCGTTGCGCCACCACCGGCGTGCCGATCCTGCTCGACGACCTGCGCTACTGGAGCGCCGTGCGCCAGGAAGCCTACGCCACACCGGACGCCGTGATGGAGCGGCTGAAGCAGACCGGGCGGCCGTAGGCGGCGTTCATACTAAGTCTCATGGGTCAGGACCCATGAGGTCCGGCGGATTGCCGCCGCCCCGCAGTCGCGGGGGCCAGACCTCGATGAGTCGGGCTCATCAAGGTCTGGTATCAGACGTCGCGGCGTTCCAGGATCTCGATGCGGACGCCGTCCGGCCCGTCGATGAAGGCGACCCGCAGGCCCGGCCGCATCACCGTCGTCTCGACGAGCACCGTCACGCCGCGCGCTCGCAGGTCGGCCATCGTCGCGTCGATGTCGGCGACGCCGAGCCCGATATGTTCGATGCCGAGATGCGGTGCTGTCGCGGGCGGCGCGAGGTCGGCCGGTGCCTGCTCGATGAACACCCTCAGGCCGCCGAGGTCGAGCACGACCCGACTGAGCGGCGTGCCCTCACGGCGGATCTCCCGCGCAGCGAGCGTGTCGACGTAGAAGGCGGCCGCGGCCGCCGCGTCGCGGCTGCGCAGGTGGACGTGGTCGATGTGGAAGTCCATTCGGTCCTCGCGGTGACCTAAATCAAAGCCCGGTCGAGGCGGATGATCCGACACGGGGCGCCGGCGCGCGCGGCCGGCGCGTGCGGTGCGCGGACCAGCAGCGCCTCGGCTCGGCCCAGCACCGCCAGCATCGACGAATCCTGGCGCGATTCCGGGTGCGCCACCGGCAGCCGGTCGGGGGCGGTGTCGAGCACGGCGCGCATGTAGTCCTGGCGACCGTCGTTGGCGTCGAGGTCCCGGCCGAGGGTGGCGGGCTCGCTGCGGTCGGCCCCGGCGCGGGGATCGCCGAGCAGCGCACGGATTGCCGGCACGACGAAGAGCAGTCCGCAGACGATGGAGGAGACCGGGTTTCCCGGGAGCCCGATCACCAGCATGTCCCCGAGATGCCCGTGCATCAGCGGCTTGCCGGGGCGCAGCGCCACGCGCCAGAACCCGAGCTCCAGCCCTTCGGCGGCGAGCGCGGTCTGGACGAGGTCGTGGTCGCCGACCGAGGCGCCGCCGAGGGTCACCAGCAGGTCGGCCTCGACCGAACGCGCCCGCGCGAACGCCGCCTCCAGCGCCGGGAGCGTGTCGCCGGCGATGCCGAGGTCGATCGGCTCGCCGCCGGCGCCGTTCACCAGGGCGGCGAGCGCCAGCGCGTTCGAGGCGACGATCTGGTCCCAGGCCGGGATTTCGCCGGGCTGCACCAACTCGTCGCCGGTGGCGAGGATCGCGACACGGGGCTTGCGCCGAACCGCGACCCGGCCGTGGCCTGCCGCGGCGGCGAGGGCCAGGCGGCGCGCGTCCAGGGTGTCTCCCTCCGTCAGGAGCACGTCGCCTTCCGAGAAATCGAGGCCGGCGCGGCGGACGAATCTGTGGGGCGTCACCGCTTCGAGAGCGTGGATCGTCGGGCCTTCGGCGCGTGCGTTCTCCTGGATCAGGATCCCGTCGGCGCCCTCGGGGACCGGGGCCCCGGTGAAGATCCGCACCGTCTCGCCGGGGCCGATCGTCCCCGAGAAGCCGTGGCCGGCGGCGCTCGTGCCGACGAGGCGCAGGCGCGTGCCCTCGGTCGCGTCGGCGGCGCGCACGGCGTAGCCGTCCATGGCGGAGGCGGGGAAGGGCGGCTGCGTCCGGGTGGCGACGACGTCGACCGCCAGCGTCCGCCCGGCGGCGGAGGCCAGCGGCACGTCCTCGGCCGCGGTCGCGCCGGGAACGCTCGCGAGGATGCGCGCCAGCGCCTCGGCGACGGGGATCAGTCCGCTCATCTAGCGTGCCCGGTCACTTGGCGCCCGATCACGCCGCGTCCTCCGCCCGGTAGGCGCCGGAGCGGCCGCCGTCCTTGGCGAGCAGGCGGATGCCCTCGATCCGCATGCCGCGGTCGGCCGCCTTCACCATGTCGTAGACCGTGAGGCAGGCCACCGAGACCGCGGTGAGCGCCTCCATCTCGACGCCGGTCGGCCCCTGTACGCGGACCTCCGCGGTGAGACGCAGGCCCGGCAGCGCGTCGTCGATCTCGCACTCGACGCGCACCTTTGTGAGGAGGAGCGGGTGGCAGAGCGGGATCAGCTCGTGGGTGCGCTTGGCCGCCATGATGCCGGCGAGCCGCGCGGTGCCGACCACGTCGCCCTTCTTGGCGTCGCCCTCGCGGATCAGCGCGAGGGTCGCCGGCAGCATCACCACCCGCCCCTCGGCGCGGGCGGTGCGGGTGGTCGCGGGCTTGTCGCCGACGTCGACCATGTTGGCCGCGCCGCTGGCGTCGAGGTGGGTGAGGCGAGGTTCGTCCACGCTCACGCCTTCGCCTTCTTCGCGGGCTTGGCGTTGAAAGGCTTGCCGCCGAACAGCAGCGCGTGCGTCGCCGCCGTCACGTCCGGCTGGCGCATCAGGCTCTCGCCGACGAGGACCACGTTGAGCCCGTGCCGGCCGAGCCGCGCCACGTCGTCGTGTCCGCCGATGCCGCTCTCGGCCACCGCGATGCGGTCGGGCGGGATCGCGGCGCCGAGCTTGATCGCGGTCTCGAACGAGACCTCGAAGGTCTTCAGGTTGCGGTTGTTGACGCCGATCAAGGCGGTGCCGAGGGGGATCGCGCGGGCGAGCTCGGCGGCGTCGTGGACCTCGACCAGCACGTCCATGCCGAGTTCCTTCGCGGTCTCGACCAGGGCCAAAGCCTCGTCGTCGTCGAGGCAGGCCATGATCGCCAGGATGCAGTCGGCGCCCCAGGCCCGCGCCTCGTAGACCTGGTAGGGCTCGAACAGGAAGTCCTTGCGCAGCACCGGAAGCCCGCAGGCGTCGCGCGCCTGGATCAGGTATTCGGGCCGGCCCTGGAACGAGGGCTCGTCGGTGAGCACCGAAAGGCAGGTGGCCCCGCCCTTCTCGTAGGCCGCGGCGAGCGTCGCCGGGTCGAAATCCGCGCGGATCAGGCCCTTCGACGGCGATGCCTTCTTCACCTCGGCGATCAGGGCCGGGCGGCCTTCCGCCACGTGCGCGCGGATCGCGTCGGCGAAGCCCCGCGGCGGCGAGGCCTTGGCGGCCCGCGTCTCCAGCTTGGCCAGCGGCACTCGCAGCTTCGCCTCGGCGATCTCGCGGCGCTTGTACGCCTCGATGCGCGCGAGCACGCTCGAACGGTCGGTGGCCGGCGGCTCGGTCGGAGGCGGCGGCTCGGCGAGGGCGTCGGTGGCCATCGGTATCCCTTATCCGTTCGAGACCGCGACGAGACGGGCCAGCGTCGCGCGGGCCGCCCCCGAATCGATCGCATCCTGCGCCCGCGCGACGCCGTCGGCGAGGGCATGCGCCGAACCTGCGACCACGAGCGCGGCGCCCGCATTGAGAACCGCGATGTCGCGGTAGGCATTGCGCGTGCCCGAAAGCACCTGGCCGAGCGCCTGCGCATTGTGCTCGGGGTCGCCGCCGCGGAGCGCCTCGAGATCGTGCAGCGGCAGGCCGACGTCGCGCGGGTCGATCGCGAAGGTCGAGGTCCGCCCGTCCTCCAGCGCGACGACCTGCGTCGGGCCGGTGACGGTGATCTCGTCGAGGCCGTCCGAGCCGTGGACGGTCCAGACCCGGCGGCTGCCGAGTTCCGCGAGGACCCGCGTCAGCGGCTCGGCCCAGGCGCCCTGCGAGACGCCCAGCAGCTGGCATTCGACGCCGGCGGGGTTCGAGAGCGGCCCGAGCAGGTTGAAGATGGTGCGGACCGGCAATTCCGAGCGCACCGCCGCCACGTGGCGCATCGCGCCGTGGTGGGTCTGGGCGAACATGAAGCACAGTCCGGCTTGGGTGAGGCATCGGCTCAGGCCCGCGGGGTCGAGGCCGAGCCTGACGCCGAGTGCCGCCAGCACGTCGGCCGCGCCCGAGCGCGAGGTCGCGGCGCGGTTGCCGTGCTTGGCCACCGGCACGCCGCAGGCCGCGGTGAGGATCGCGGCCAGCGTGGAGACGTTGTAGCTGCCCGAATGGTCGCCGCCGGTGCCGACCACGTCGACGCTGCCGGGGGGCGCCTCGACCCGGACCATGCGGGCGCGCATCGCCTCGACGGCGCCGACGATCTCCTCCGGCGTCTCGCCGCGGACCTTCAGGCCGACGAGGAAGGCCCCGGCCTGGACCGGGGTGACCTCCCCGGAAAGCAGGTCGTCGAAGGCCGCGCGAGCCTCGGCCCGGTCGAGGGAGAACCCGGCGGCGACCTTGGCGAGATGGGGCTTGAAGGATTCCATCGGCTCGACGGGCGGCGCGTTCGCGGGATGCCGCGTCAATGCACGCCGGGGCGGGCCTTGTCACCTGCCGGGTTTCGCCCGCGGCCGTGCGCCTGGTTCCACGCCGTCGCGATGTCGAGGAAGTTCTGCAGGATGCGCGTTCCGTGATGCGAGAGGATGCTCTCGGGGTGGAACT
Source organism: Methylobacterium sp. WL8 (assembly GCF_008040045.1). Lineage (NCBI taxonomy): Bacteria > Pseudomonadati > Pseudomonadota > Alphaproteobacteria > Hyphomicrobiales > Methylobacteriaceae > Methylobacterium > Methylobacterium sp. WL8. The sequence continues at coordinate 14,368 of NZ_VRVF01000020.1, forward strand.
GCACCCCGTGCACCGGCAGGTGCGCGTGCTCCAGGCCCATGATCAGGCCGTCGGCCTCGGCGGTCACGGTCAGGGCCTCGGGGCAACCGGCGCGGTCGACCACCAGCGAATGGTAGCGCGTGGCGTCGAAGCTGTCGTTGAGCCCGCGGAAGATGCCCGTCGCGCCGTGGCGGATGGTCGAGACCTTGCCGTGCATCGGCGCGGGCGCCCGCACCACGTCGCCGCCGAAGGCCTGCCCGATCGCCTGGAGGCCGAGGCAGACCCCGAAGATCGGGATCTCGCCCGAGAGCTGGCGCACCGCGTCGAGACAGATGCCGGCCTCGTTCGGGGAGCAGGGGCCGGGCGACAGCACCAGGGCGTCGGGCGCGCGCGCGCGGATCTCGTCCACCGTCACCTGGTCGTTGCGCACCACCTCGATCGCGCCGCTGAGCGGGCCGATCAGGTGGACGAGGTTCCAGGTGAAGGAATCGTAGTTGTCGATGACGAGGACGGAGGGCGTCGGCGCAGGGCTCATGGCCGACGATCTGGCCCGGCGGGCCGCGTCGGTCAAGACGCCGCGAGCGTCCCCCTTCGCGTCGCGGATCAAGCCGCCGGTTTCGGCCCGACCAGGGCGAACGGCGTGCCCTGCGGGTCCTGGGCCTGGACGATCCAGTCGCCGCCGGGCACCGGGTGAGGACCCTGCAGGACCGTACCGCCTGCCGCCGCGACGCGCTCGGCCGCGGCGTCGATCGCCTCGACGGCGATGTAGAACAACCAGGACGGGGCCGTCGGAAGCGGTGCGCTCATCATGCCGCCGAGGTCCACGCCGTTGCGGGCGAAGACCTGGTAGGTGCCCATCGGCCCCATGTCGACGGCCATGGATGTCTCCCAGTCGAACAGCCCGGCATAGAAAGCGAAGGCCGGCTCCCAGTCGCGGGCGTGCAACTCGTGCCAGGCGAAGGGGCCGGGCGTTCCCCGCGGCGGCATCGGCGGCGGGGGGCCGTCGCCGCGGAAGAGCGCGAAGGCCGCGCCCTGCGGGTCGGCGGCCATGCAGAACCGGCCGACCCCGGGGATGTCCCGCGGCGCGAAGGTGATGCGCCCGCCGGCCGCCGTGACGCGCTCGGCGGAGGCGTCGACGTCGGCGACGCCGACATAGCCGAGCCATCCGTGCCGCGTGCCGGCGGGCGCCTCGCATCCGGCCGACGCCATCATCCCGCAGATGCGCACGTCGCCGACCGTCGCGAGGCGGTAGTCGATGCCGGGCATCCCCGCATCGACGATCGCCCAGCCGGCGACCGCGCCGTAGAAGGCCTGCGCCGCCGCGACGTCGGGGGTGGTCAGCTCGTACCAGACGAAGGTGCCCGCGTGATCCGCCATCGCCTTCGATCCTTTGCACGGGCCGGTTTGTCGCATTGCGATCTATGTTGATATCAACGTAGATCGATTCATGTCAACGGCCGTCTCCTTCGCGACCACCGCCCACATCCGCGACGCCTGCCTCTGCCTGCACGCGCAACGGGCCGCCCGCGCGCTCGGCCGCCGGTTCGACGACGCGCTTCGGCCCCTCGGGCTGACGAGCGGCCAGTTCTCGCTGCTGATGGCGCTGAACCGGCCTGAGCCCGCCGCGATGTCCGCGGTGGCGCGCCTCCTCGCCATGGACCGGACCACGCTGACCGCGGCCCTGAAGGTGCTGGAGCGGCGCGGCCTCGCGACGGTGGCGGTGGACCCGGAGGACGGGCGCGGGCGGCGTCTGTCCTTGACCGAGGCCGGCCGCGCAGGCCTCGCGGCCGCGGTTCCGGTCTGGCGCGCGACGCACGCGGCCGTCGAGGCGACGCTCGGCGGCGTCGACGCCGACATGCTGCGGACGGGCTTGCGCGCTCTCGCCTGAGGCGGCCTGCGCGTCGGCCGGGCCTACTGCCCGCGCTTCGCCTGGGCCGCGAAACGCACCGCGTCCTCGGCGGCGCGGAACAGGGCGCGGGCCTTGTTCACGCATTCCTGATGCTCGGAGGCCGGGTTCGAGTCGTAGACGATGCCGGCGCCGGCCTGCACGTGCATGCGGCCGTCCTTCACGATCGCGGTGCGCAGGACGATGCAGGTGTCCATCTCGCCCTGCGCGCCGAAATAGCCGATGCAGCCGCCGTAGGGCCCGCGCTTCTCGCGCTCCAATTCGTCGATGATCTCCATCGCCCGCACCTTCGGCGCGCCCGAGACCGTGCCGGCCGGGAACCCGGCCGCCAGCGCCGCGAGGGTGTCGTGCCGCGGGTCGAGGTCGCCCTCGACGTTCGAGACGATGTGCATCACGTGGCTGTAGTATTCGAGGAAGAACGAGCCGGTGACCGTGACGGTGCCGAGCTTGGCGACGCGGCCGACGTCGTTGCGGCCGAGGTCGAGCAGCATCAGGTGCTCGGAGCGCTCCTTCGGGTCGGCCAGGAGCTCCTCGGCCAGGGCCCGGTCCGCGGCCGGCGTCGCGCCGCGCGGGCGGGTGCCGGCGATCGGGCGGATCGTGACCTTGTCGTCGCGCACCCGCACCAGGATCTCGGGGCTCGAACAGACTACCTGGAAGTCGCAGAAGTCGAGGTAGCACAGGAACGGCGCCGGGTTCGTGCGCCGGAGCGAGCGGTACAGCGCGATCGCGGGCAGGGTGAACGGCGCCTCGAAGCGCTGCGACAGCACCACCTGGAACACGTCGCCGGCGACGATGTACTCCTTCGCCTTGGCCACCATCGCGAGGTAGGCCTCCGGCGTCGTGTTCGAGACCGGCTCGGGATGCGCCACCGCTGCAAGGTCGATCCGCGCCTCGATCGGCAGCGGCCCTTCCAGCGCCTCGGCGATCCGGTCGAGGCGGGCGAGCGCCGCCTCGTAGGCGGCCCGCGCCGTCACGCCCGCGGCCGGCCGCACCGGGCAGACGACCGTGATCAGGTCGCGCACGGAATCGAACACCACCATCACCCGCGGGCGCACGAGGATGGCGTCGGGCACGCCGAGCGGGTCGGGATTGGGCTCGGGCAGCCGCTCCATGGCGCGAACCATGTCGTAGCCGAGATAGCCGAACAGGCCGGCGGCCATCGGCGGTAGCTTGGGCCCCTCGCGCTCCACGATCGCGCTTTCGGCGATCAGCGCGCGCAGGGAATCGAGGGGCGTCCGGTCGTCGGCGGCGAAGTCGGCGAGGTCGCCGCGGGCCAGCGCCGCCCGGCCGTCGCGGCAGCGCCAGGCGAGGTCGGGATCGAGGCCGATCATCGAGTAGCGCCCGCGCACCACGCCGCCCTCGACCGACTCGAGCAGGAAGGCGGGGCCGGGATGGCGGGCGCGGAGCTTGAGGAACGCGGCGACCGGCGTCTCGAGGTCGGCCACCAGCGTCAGGTCGAGGAGGACCGGCCGTCCGGCCTCGTAGGCCGCCTCGTAGGCGGCGTAGTCGGACGCGTCCGCCATCGGCCTCAGGACTCGCCGCCGATCGCGCGCCGCAGGGCCGCCTGGTTGACGCTGACACCGGCGTTCTTCTGCACCTCGGCGATGTATTCGCCGAGCACGTCGTCGGCGAGCGCCGTGCGGAAGTTGCCCTCGATCGTCTTGTCCGCCGGGCTGCCGGCGACGAAGGCCGGCATCGTCGCGGCCTCGACCTTGTAGACCGCGCGCGACTCGCCCGACGCAGCAGAGCCGGCCTTGCCGACGGCGGTGGCGAAGATGCGGTTGACCACGTCCACGGTCAGCGCATCCTTGGTCTGGTTGCGGGCGAGGTCCTCGCCGTCCTGCGGGTTGACGCCGACCTCGGTGCCGAGCGCCTCGATGGTTTCGCCCTTGTCGAGCCGCTCGGCCAGCGCCTTGCCCTTGACCTGGAGCAGGCGCGACACCTCGGCCTCGCGCCAGCCGGCGGCGACCGCGTCGCGGACCTCGTCGAGGGGCTTGTCGTGTGCGGCGTCGATCTTGGTCACATCGTACCAGACGTAGCCGCCGGCCTTGGTCCGCAGCGGCTCGTTGTCCCCGCCGATCTCGGCGCGGTAGAGCGCCGGCAGCGTCGTCCCGGAATCGGGGATGCCGGAGACCGTCTGGCCCGCCGGGTCTTTCCCCTGCGCGTCGACCGCCGGGATCGTCACGATCGGCAGGTCGCGCTCCTTCGCGATGTCGGCGAGGGGCTTGGCGCCGGCGCGCTGGTCCTCGATCGCGTCGTGGATCTTGTCGACGCCGTCGCGGGCGCGCGCCAGGGCGATCTGCTTGCGGATCTCCGGCTCGACCTCGGCCAGCGTCTTCACCGTCGCCGGCTCGATCGCGGTGACGTGGAGGAGCACCGTGCCGAAGCGGCCCTTCACCGGCTGGCTGGTGCCGTCCTTCTCAAGGCCGAAGGCGGCGTCGGCCACCGCCGGGTCGAACAGCTCGGCCCGCGTCAGCGTCCCCAGCGTCAGGTCCTTGCCGTCGGCGCCGCGCTCCTGCGCCACCGCATCGAAGCTCTTGCCCTCCGTGATCGCCTTGCGCGCCGCCTCGGCGGCGGCGGCGTCGGGGAACACGACCTGCTGGATCGTGCGCTTCTCGGGAGAGCCGAACCGCGCCTTCTCCTGGTCGTAGACCTTCTGCACCTCCTCGGCCGTGACGGCGTCGGGCTTGGCCATCGCCGTCGGGTCGAGCACCAGCAGGGTCGCGGCGCGGTATTCCGGCGCGCGGTAGGCCGCGCGGTTGCCCTCGTAATAAGCCTTCAGCGCGTCCTGGCTCGGGGCGGCGATGTCGCCGGCGGCGGACGGCGGCAGCATCAGGTAGGCGGCCTTGCGCCGCTCGGTGGCGTAGCGGTGCACCGCCCCGCGCATCGCCTCGGGCACGTGCAGGTCGGCGGAGACGGCTTCGGCGAGCTGCAGGCGGGCGATGACGGCGCGCTGCTCGCGCACGAACATCGCCTCGTTCAGGCCGGCGCGCTGGAGGGTCTGGTAGAACAGCGCCGACTCGAACTGGCCTTGCGCGTTCTGGAAGCTCTTCTCGTCGTGGATCGCCCGGATCACCGAGGTGTCGGGCACCGCGAGGCCGAGGTCGTGGGTCTTCTGGTCGAGGGAGGCCTCGGTGACGAGCTGCGACAGCACCTGCCGGTCGACGCCGAGCGCCCGGGCCTGGTCCGGGGTCAGGGTGCGCCGCATCTGCGTCTGGTAGCGCTGCAGCTGGTTCTGGTACGCGGTGCGCACGGCCTCGGCGGTGATCGGCGTCTTGCCGACCGTGGCCACCGCGGTCGACGAGCCGCCGCGGAAGAACTCCTCCACGCCGAAGACCGCGACGCCCGCGATCAGGAACGTGAAGATCACCGTCAGCACGATCTTGCCGAGCCAGTGCTGGCTGGCGTTGCGGATGTTCTGCAGCATGCTGGTGGCTTGACTCTCTTGCAGGCTCGCGCGCGCTCGGATCGCCGGGGCGGGCGCCGCGAGGCGCCGTCCTTCGATCCGTCCGCGATAGCCTAGTCCGCCCCGGCAGGCAAAGGCGGGCGCGCGACCGCCTACTGCGTCAGGCGGGTCATCCGCACGGCACGGTCGAACATCGCGCTGAGCGAGGCATTGATCTCGTCCGACGAACTGGCCGTGAAGAAATAGCCCGGTGAGGCGCAGCTCTTAAGCGGCGTCGAAAGCGTCGGGCTGAACTGATTGACGCGGTTGTTCTCCCAAGCCGTATAGGTCCCATCGTCCGGGGAATTGATGGTAATGTACGGGATGTAGAGAATCGAGATCGTTGCACCGGCATTCTTCAGTGCTGTGCAGTTGGCGGGATCGATCTGAGAAGGGCTAGAACTATCCCACCAAGCATTGGAGTACCCAGCAAATTTGGACGGATTTCCGGGATAGGTGTACTTTCCGTTCTTTATGATATAGTAGTGCTGCCCGTTCTGCATGCCGTCCGTGATCAGAAATACGAACGGTTTGGGGTTGCTGGTGGACGACCCGTCACCGAAAGCCGAGATCGCCGACTTCATCTGGGGCAGGGCAACCTCGAAATGCGTCCCGCCGCTCCCGGTGCCGGTGCTCGGGTCAACGTTGACCGAGAGCTGAGTGGTGTTGGTGTCGAGAAGTTTCGTAAGCGTCATCGGCCAGGTCTTGGCGCAATCGGCCGCGGTGCTCGCGCTGGCGAGGTTGCCGGAGAGCGGCGAGAGCGTCGCCAACTGGTTGATGAACGGATAGATGCCGACCCGATACTGGTTCGGGACGATCTGGTTGCCGGCGCGCTGGAGCAGCAGACAGACGGCGTTGTTGACCGAATCCGAGCGTAATTGGATCTGTGGGCTGGCGTTCACAGCCTTGTTCCATCCGTTCGCTCCGGGGAAGTGGCAGGCGAACATGCAACCCTGCTTGGAGTCGGTCATCGCCGACTCGACGTTCATGCCGGCGAGCCGGTTCATGTCATTGACCGAGGTCGGCAACCCCATCGAGCCCGAGACGTCCACCATCAGGTAGAAGTCGAGGTAGCTCGGGAGATCGGTCGAGGCGGTCACGGTGTTGGCGAGGGTCGTCGTCGGCGTGCGGAAGATCCGCCCGAAGTTGTTCGTCACGGTGGCCGTGTAGACGATCGTCGAGGTCAGTGTCTGGCCGCTCGATACCAGCTGCGGCGTCTGGAGCGTGTAGGTGGCGTAAGGAACTTTTCCTGCGTTGACGTTGAAGACGTTGGTGGCCTGGGTGATGCCCGCCGCGATCGCCTTGGCGGTGAGGTTGGATTGGCCCTGGTTGGCGGCGATGTAGGCCTTGGCGGTCGCCACGGCTGCGACCGCGGCCGCATCCGCTGCGCTGTCGAGCTTGGTCTTGTCGGTGATCGAGACACCGTAATCGACCCCGAGCCCGATGAGACCGATCATCGGGATCAGGCTGAGGCCGAAGATGATCGCGACGTTGCCGTCACGCGCCGCCGCGAAGCTCGGACGCGCTGCGGGAGGCCGGCCGGCCCGGCGAAGGCGATTCAGTAGCCAGGACATTTGGAGGCGATCCCGTCGCTGTTCGTGGTGTCGTAGTTCACGAGGCTGGCGTAGCGTGGCTGGACGTAGACCGAGCGGGCGACCCGGCTGGCCGGGAAGAACTTCGCGCCGAAGGTAGGCTTGAACGTGAAGACCACGTCGATGACGATGAGCGAGCCCGGGCCGTAGACCGAACGCGGCAGGGTGCCGGCGCTCGCCGCCGCCGTGTTGTCCGCGGGCTGCAGCGGCGTCACACAGAGCCGCTTGTTGCCGCCGTAGGTCCCCGTGCTCGTCCAGACGACGTTGGCGTTGTAGCAGGCGCTCATGTCGGCGCTGTCGGTGCAACCGGTGGACTTCTGGGTGAAGGCGACGCCGGTGTAGTTGATGGTGATGTCCTGCCACCATTGCAGACCTTGCCGCGGAGCGTCCTTCAGAAGGTAAGGGAACAGGACGAGGGCCGCGTCGTAGCTGAAATGCAGGTCGGTCGCGTTGACCGTCGCGATGGTGGAGCCCTGCGGCGGCGTGGTCTGGGAGATCATCTGGCCGATCGAGTGTGCGACGAGCTCGACCTTCCGCGTCGCGTTGACGTAGGTGATCACCTGGAGGCCACCCAGCATCAGCATGAGAAGGATCGGGAGGACGATCGCGAACTCGACGATGGACACGCCGCGTCCGTCGTCACGAAAGCGTCGCGCCAGGATTGTCGGGCCGCGCGCCATCAGAACTTCTCGTTGCGGAACGCCGCGGTCGAGACCGCCAGGTAGCTGTTGGTGCCGCCGTTCCCGAGCATGGACGCGAAGGCCGCGGGCAGGACGGGGATCGGGTAGATGACCTGCAGGTACTGGTAGTCGCCGGCATTCCCGAGATTGTATTGGCCCGGGCCGCTGCTCTGCGACGGGATCTGCAATCCGCTGCCGTCCGGCTTGACGAAATTGTAGTATCCGCCCGCGGAAGGCAGCGGGACGATGTAGAGGTTCACCACGACGTTCGCGCACGACATCACGCTCGGAAGCTTGCTGCAGAGCGCGGTCTTAAAGGTGGCCTGATCCGTGGACCCGAACTGGGCTTTGCCGGTCATGACCTGACGCGCGGTCTGGCTCGTGGCGTAATCCAGCCGCTGGTTGACGAACAGAACCAGGGCGGCGACCATGACGAACGTGATCGTCAACAGCAGCATTGGCGCCACGAGGGCGAACTCGACCGCCGTCGCCCCACTTCGACCCTGTAGCAATTGCCGTGCACCGCGCATGCCCTGTCATGGCACGGCAGGAATTAAGGCCAGTCTAACATAGTGTAGTCTTTTCGGGCCTAATGCCCCGTCGCCTGGACGGCATTCCGCGCGGTTCGCGGGCCATTTCCCGATGCGCCCCTTTCGGGCTGCTTTGGCTCACAGCGAGCGTCGCATGATCTTCGCCTGCGATCGTCTCACGCGGGCGCCGATCCGGTTTGCGCCCTCGGGCGGGCTCTGGTAGCCCCGGCCCCCGCATGCGACGGGCGGCGCAAGGGACGGCAGGGACATCGATGATGCGTTCGGGACGGCGGCCCCTGGTTGCAGGCAACTGGAAGATGAACGGGACGCGGGCCTCGATCCCCGTGGTCGACGCGGTGCGGACCGGGCTGTCGCCGGCGCTCGCCGAGACCATCGACCTGCTGATCTGCCCGCCCTCGACGCTGATCTCGGCCTGCGTGGCCGCGACCTACGATTCGCCGATCGCCATCGGCGGCCAGAACCTGCACGCCAAGCCGAGCGGCGCCTTCACCGGCTCGATCTCCGCCGAGATGCTGGCCGACCTCGGCGCCACCTACGTCATCGTGGGCCATTCCGAGCGCCGGGCCTACCACCACGAGACCGACGACGGCGTCCACGCCAAGGCGCTCGGCGCCCGGCGCGCGGGCCTGTGCGGCATCATCTGCGTCGGCGAGACCATGGAGGAGCGCGAGCAGGGCCGGGCGCTGGACATCGTGCGCGCGCAGCTCGCGATCGGCACGCCGAAGGGCGCCACCGCGGCCGACACCGTGATCGCCTACGAGCCGGTCTGGGCGATCGGCTCGGGCCGCACGCCGACGGCGCGCGAGATCGCCGAGGTCCACGCCTCCCTGCGCGAGATGCTCGACAAGCTCGTCGGCGAGGAGGCGGCCAAGATCCGCATCCTCTACGGCGGCTCGGTCAAGCCCGGCAACGCCCGCGAGCTGCTCTCGGTGGAGAACGTCGACGGGGCGCTTGTCGGCGGCGCGAGCCTCGTCGCCGAGGACTTTCTGGGGATCTGCGCCGCCTACGCCTGAGCGGCGCCCCGCTCAGATCTTGTAGGCCTGCCGGGCGAGCAGCCGCCAGCGGCCGCCGTCGCGGTGCCAGACCTGCATCACGCCGATGCGCACCGGCACGGTCTTGCCGCCGGAGGTCGTCTCGCCGCTGAAGACGTGCCGGGCGATGGCGTCCTCCCCGACGACCGAGACCGAGCGGTCCGACAGGACGATGCTCGGGAAGGCGGAGCGCCGGCTCGTCAGCGCGTCGACGAAGGCGGCCTTGTCCTGCACTGCGCCGCCGGAATGGCCGTAGCTCAGGCCGTCGAGCACCAGCGCGTCGAGGGCGGCGGCGTCCGGTGCGAGCAGGGCGGCGGTCAGGGCGTCGACCGCCGCCTCCACCTCGGTCGCGGCTCCAGCGGATACTGCAGGGTTGGAGGCGAGGAGGGCTGCGGCGAGAGCGAGAGCGAGCAGGGGGCGGCGTGCGATGGGCATGGCGTCTTCCTTCCGATCCGGTCGGGGCGCGTTGGCCGCGCCAGGTTCCGACGCCGTCTTTGAGCATGCGGAGCCCACGTGCGGCGAGGCGGACGGCTGACATCGCGTCGGCGATCGTCATGTTTGGCGCCCGCCCGCTTGTGGTGTATGCCCCCGCCAGATGGGCAGCCGGTGCGACGCAGCGCCGGCCGCCGCGTCCGGTCCCCACCCCAGCGCGCGGCTCGCGGGACCGGCGCACGCACTGAAAACGATTCCGGAAACCCGATGCAGACCGTCCTGATCGTCGTCCACCTCATCATCGTGTTGTCGCTGATCGGCGTCGTGCTGCTGCAGCGCTCCGAGGGCGGCCTCGGCCTCGGTGCGGGCAGTAGCGGCGGCGGCGTCTCCGGCTTCATGACCGGGCGCGGCCAGGCCAACGCGCTGACGCGGGCCACCGCGATCCTCGCCGCCCTGTTCTTCGTCACCAGCCTGACTCTGGCGGTGATGTCGCACCGCTCCGCCGCGCCGAAGTCGATCCTCGACGGCGCCGGCGGCACCGCGCAGCCGACCGGCCAGCCCGCGGGCGCCGACAACCTGCTCGACACTCTGCGCCGCCAGAACAACGCCCCGGCCGAGGGCACTTCGACGGCGCCCGCCGCTCCGGCTCAGCCTGCCGTTCCGGACGCGCCGCAGTCGCGTTGAACGCCGCGTCGCACCCTGGACGGCGCAGCCGCGCCGTTCGATCGGACAAAAGAAACTTAACGCTCCCGCCCTAGGCCTGCCCAATCCAGCGTTGCGCGATTTCCGTGGGGATCGCGCGATGCGGGTGTCATGCCGTTTGGCGAATCGCCCAGCCTTCTCTATGGACCGAGGCCCATGACGCGGTACGTTTTCATCACCGGCGGCGTGGTCTCCTCGCTCGGCAAGGGTTTGGCCTCTGCGGCGCTCGCAGCGCTGCTCCAGGCGCGCGGCTACACGGTGCGCCTGCGCAAGCTCGACCCCTATCTCAACGTCGATCCGGGCACGATGAGCCCGACCCAGCACGGCGAGGTCTTCGTCACCGACGACGGCGCCGAGACCGACCTCGACCTCGGGCATTACGAGCGCTTCACCGGCGTACCGGCGACCCGGGCCGACAACATCACCACGGGCCGGATCTACCAGGACATCATCGCCAAGGAGCGCCGCGGCGACTACCTCGGCGCGACGATCCAGGTGATCCCGCACGTCACCAACGCGATCAAGGACTTCGTCCGCGACGGCAACGACGCCTTCGACTTCGTGCTCGTCGAGATCGGCGGCACGGTCGGCGACATCGAGGGCCTGCCGTTCTTCGAGGCGATCCGCCAGCTCGGCAACGACCTGCCGCGCGGCTCGACCGCCTTCGTGCACCTCACGTTGCTGCCCTACATCCCGTCCGCGGGCGAGCTGAAGACCAAGCCGACGCAGCATTCGGTGAAGGAGCTGCGCTCGATCGGCATCCAGCCCGACATCCTGCTATGCCGCTGCGATCGGCCGATCCCGGCCGACGAGCGGCGCAAGCTCGGGCTGTTCTGCAACGTGCGCGAGACCGCGGTGATCGAGGCGCGCGACGTCGCCTCGATCTACGACGTGCCGCTGTCCTACCGCGAGGCCGGCCTCGACCGCGAGGTGCTGGCGCATTTCGGGCTCGCCCACGACGGCGAGCCGGACCTGACGCGCTGGCGCACGATCTCGGAGCGGGTGCGGAACCCCGAGGGCGAGGTCACCATCGCCATCGTCGGCAAGTACACGGGGCTGAAGGACGCCTATAAGTCGCTCACCGAGGCGCTGACCCACGGCGGCATCAGCCATCGCTGCCGGGTGAACCTCGAATGGATCGAGGCGGAGGTGTTCGAGCGCGAGGACCCGGCCCCATTCTTGGAGGGGATCAACGGCATCCTGGTGCCGGGCGGGTTCGGCCAGCGCGGCGCCGAGGGCAAGATCCGCGCGGCCCGCTTCGCGCGCGAGCGCAAGATCCCGTATTTCGGGATCTGCTTCGGGATGCAGATGGCGGTGATCGAGGCGGCCCGGTCGCTCGCCGGCGTGCCCGACGCCAACTCCACCGAGTTCGGCGACACGCCCGAGCCTGTCGTCGGCCTCCTCACCGAGTGGCTGCGCGGCAACGAGCTGGAACAGCGGGCGGCCGCCGGAGACCTCGGCGGCACCATGCGGCTCGGCGCCTACGGCGCGACGCTCCACCCCGACACCAAGATCGCCGCGATCTACGGCAGCACCGACATCTCCGAGCGCCACCGGCACCGCTACGAGGTCAACATGGCCTACCGTGAGCGGCTCGAGGCCAAGGGCCTACGCTTCTCCGGCCTGTCGCCGGACGGGCTGCTGCCGGAGACGGTGGAGCATGTCGGCCACCCGTGGTTCATCGGCGTCCAGTTCCATCCCGAGCTGAAGTCGCGCCCGTTCGCGCCGCATCCGCTGTTCGAGGGGTTCGTCGGCGCCGCGATCGAGCAGAGCCGCCTGGTGTGAGGCGGCGGTGCCCGCGATGACGTCGATCTCCGGGCTGCCCGCCTTCCTCGGCTACGGCGCCGTCGCCTGCGGGCTGGTGGCGCTCTACCTCGGCGTCTACTTGACGGCGACCGCGCACCGCGAGATCGCGCTGATCCGGGCGAACAACGTCGCCGCCGCGATCGCGCTGGGCGGCAGCCTGGTCGGCTACGCACTGCCGCTCGCCGTGGCGATCTACAACGCGCAGTCTGTCCTCGACTGCGTGATCTGGGGCCTCGTGGCGCTGGTCGTGCAGATCCTGATCTACTTCCTGGTCCGGCTCGTCCTGCCGGACCTGTCGCGGCGGATCGCAGATGGGGAAAGCGCCGCCGCGATCCTGCTGGCCGCCGCCTCGCTCGCTGGCGGTGTGATCGACGCCGCGTCCATGACCTACTGAACGCGGCCGGTCGCGGCCGTCCGATCGTCGGCCTGCGACCTTCTCAAGCGCGGCCGGAGTTCTTACGTCTCGGCCTTGCGGCATTCTGCCGTCCAGGAGCCGGGCCGTCCGAGACGGTCCGAACGATCATGTCCTCGCCGATCGAACGGTCCTCGAAGCGCTCGACCACCGTCGCGCTCGTCCTCGTCGCCGGCGCAGGGGCCACGGCCTTCGCGCTCGGCCGCTGCGACCCCTCGCAGCGCGAGGAGGACGTGCTGGTCTACCGCGATCCCGACGCCTGCATCCGCGGCGGGCTCCGCACGGAGAACGATTGCCGGAGCGCCTACGCCACGGCCCTGGCCGCCTACCCGGAAGGCGCGCCGCGCTATCCCTCACGCGTCGATTGCGAGGGGCATCATGGCGCCGGGCACTGCGTGGACGGTACCGCCGTCGCGGCGAGCGCCGCCGGGAGCTTCGTGCCGATCCTCGCCGGCTACGCGGTCGGCCGACTGGCCGAGCAGGCCCTCGCGCCGCAGCCGCTGTATGATCATCGCCCCGATCAAGCCGGCATCGCGTCGTCCGGCGCGGGTGGAGGCGGCTACTGCACGAGCTGGGGCGGGCGCGTCGTCACCGGCAGCGGTGGCGCGTCGTCGAGCGCGCGGGTCTCGTCGCCCGCGGTGCGTCCGGCCGCCTTCGGCGGGTTCGGCGCCACGGGCCGCAGCTTCGCCGCGCACGGGACGGCGGGCCACGGGGGCGGCGGCTGATGCGCCGCATCGCGTTGGGCGAGCGGCCGGACTGGCGCGCCAGCGCGCAGACCAACGGCTTCACCTTCCACACCCTCGACGGGGCACCTTATTGGGACGAGAGCCACGCCTACGCCTTCACCCTCGAAGAGGTCGAGCGCGACATCGAGGGGCCGGGCACCGAGCTCCACGCCCTGTGCCTCGACTTCGTCGCCGACGCGGTCGAGGACGCGCGCATCCTCGCCTCGCTCGCGATTCCGGAAGCCGCCTGGGACGTGGTGCGTGACAGCTGGCGCCGCGGCGACCCCACGCTCTACGGCCGGCTCGACCTCGCCTATGGCGGCGACGGCACCGGCCCGGCCAAGCTCTTGGAATACAACGCCGACACGCCGACGGCGCTCTACGAGGCGGCGGTGTTCCAGTGGCTGTGGCTCGAGGACCTGCTGCGGCTCGGCCGGCTGCCGGCCGGGTCGGACCAGTTCAACGCCGTGCACGAGCGCCTGATCGCCCGCTTCCGCGCGGTCGGCGGCGCGTCGCTGGCGCTGACGGCTTACGCCGACGCGCCCGAGGACCGCGGCACCGTCGCCTACATCGAGGATTGCGCGCGCCAGGCCGGCCTCGCGACCCGCTTCCTCGACCTCGGTGACATCGGGCTCGCCGCCGACGGCCGCTTCGTCGACCGGGCGCTGACGCCGATCACGACCCTGTTCAAGCTTTATCCGTGGGAATGGGCGTTCGCGGATGCGTTCGGCGCGGCTTTGTCCGCGACGCCGACGCGCTTCCTCGAACCGCCGTGGAAGGCGGTGCTGTCGAACAAGGGGCTGCTGCCGCACCTGTTCGCCCGCGAGCCGGGCCATCCGAACCTGCTGCCGGCCTATTTCGAGGATGACCCCCAGAAGGCGCGGCTCGGTACCTCTTTCGTCAAGAAGCCGCTGTTCTCGCGCGAGGGTGCCAACGTGCTGATGGTGTGCGACGGCGCCGTGCTGGCCCAGGACCACGGCCCCTACGGCGCAGGCGGTCACGTCCGCCAGGCGCTCGCCGAGCTGCCGTGCTTCGACGGGCGCCACGCCCTCGTCGGCGCCTGGATCGTCGGCGACGACTGCGTCGGGCTGTGCCTGCGCGAGTCGGATGGGCCGATCACAACGAACGCGGCCCTGTTCGTCCCGCACGTGATCCTGCCGGGGTGAGTGCGCCGATGACGCGCTGTGCAAGGCGCGCGCGACGGCCTATCTGAGCGGACGTGACGGACATCCTCTTCTACCACCTCCAGAACCAGCCGCTCGAAGCGGTGCTGCCGAACCTCGTCGAGAAGTCGCGCGAGCGCGGCTGGCAGGCGGCGATCCAGGCGGCGACCGAGGAGCGGCTGCAGGCGCTCGACGACCACCTCTGGACCTTCCGCGACGACAGCTTCCTGCCCCACGGCACCGATCGCGAGCCGGATGCGGCGAGCCAGCCGGTGGTGCTGACGCTGCGCGAGACCAACCCCAACGCCGCCGCGATCCGCTTCCTCGTCGAGGGCGCCGACCTGCCGCCGGATGCCGGCGACTACCAGCGCATCTGCGTGCTGTTCGACGGCACCGACCAGGATGCGCTCCTGCGCGCCCGCGAGCAGTGGAAGGCGGCCAAGGCCGCCGGCCACGCGGTCGCCTACTGGCAGCAGGACGACGACGGCCGCTGGCTGAAGAAGGCGTGACGTTCCCTCGCGCACCCGACCGGATTTCAGGATTCGCCATGCGCTTGTTTGACAATGCGATCGAGGCCGCGCTCCGCGCGCTTCCCTCCCCCCTCTGCGGGAGAAGGTCGTCCGCTCAGCGGGCCGGGAGGGGGGAGCGACAGTGCCGGATAACGCGCACCCCTCTCCCGAGCCTCGCCGACGCGAGGCAAACCCTCTCCCGCAGGGGAGGGAGGGCATGCGCGTTCGGGTTTGCGCTCCTGATGGCTTTCGCCCCGCTTCCGGCCATCGCCCAGGCGCCGCAGCGCGGCCCCTCCGAATCGCGGCCGGCCGAGGGCCGCAAGCTTCCGCCCGATTCCACCACCGAGCAGAGCGTCACGCTCCCCAACGGCCAGAAGCTCGACTTCACCGCCACCGCCGGCAGCCTGCCGCTGGTCGACGAGTCCGGCAAGCTGCAGGCCGAGATCGCCTTCGTCGCCTACACTCGCCCCGCGGCGGCCGGGACGGCGCGGCCGATCACCTTCGCGATCAACGGCGGCCCCGGCGCGGCGTCGGCCTACCTGAACGTCGGCGCGATCGGCCCGTGGCGCCTGCCGGCCGACGGGTCGAGCATCAGCCCGTCACGCTCGGTGGCGCTGGTGCCGAACGACGGCACCTGGCTCGACTTCACCGACCTCGTCTTCATCGATCCGGTCGGCACCGGCTACAGCCGCGCCGCCGACGGCGACGGCAAGGCGTATTGGAGCGTCGACTCGGATGCCTCGGTGCTGTCGGCGGCGATCGCCCGCTACCTGCGCGTCAACACCCGCATGGGCGACCCGAAGTTCTACGTCGGCGAGAGCTACGGCGGCTTCCGCGGGCCGCTGATCGCCGCCAAGCTCCAGGAGGATGTCGGCGTCGGCCTGTCGGGCCTCGTGCTGCTCTCGCCGGTCCTCGATTTCGGCACCCTGTCGCCGCCGCGGTCCAACCCGTGGGGCAACATCCTGCGGCTGCCCTCGTATGCGGCCGGCGCCCTCGAGCGGGCCGGCACCGTGCCGACCCGCGACACGCTCGCCGACACCGAGCGCTACGCCACCGGCGCCTACCTGGCCGACCTGTTGAAGGGGCCGAACGACGCGCCGGCGGTGGCGCGCCTCACCGAGCGCGTCGCCGCGCTGACAGGGCTCGATCCGGCATTCGTCAAGGCACAGGGCGGGCGGCTGTCGTCGAACAGCGTCCAGCGCGAAGTCGACCGCGCCACGGGCCGCGTCGCCAGCGCCTACGACACCGGCGTCAGCGGCTGGGACCCGGACCCGACCGCGGCGCATTCCGGCTTCGACGACCCGCTGCTCACCGCTTTGCAGGCGCCGCTCACCAGCGCGATGATCGACCTCTACGCGAAGAAGCTGAACTGGCGGGTGACGAACCTGCGCTACGAGCTCCTGAACACCGCCGTGAACCGCAGCTGGAGTTGGGGCGGCGGCCGCTCCGCGCCCGAGGCGGTCGGAGCGCTTCGCGGGGTGCTGGCGCTCGACGGCAACGTCCGGGTGCTGGTGGCGCACGGCTTCACCGACCTGGTGACGCCGTACTTCGCCTCCAAACTGCTGATCGACCAAATCCCGTCCTATGGGCCTGAGCCGCGGCTGTCGCTCGCGGTGTACCCTGGCGGGCACATGTTCTATTCCCGCCCCGATACGCGGGCGGCGTTCAAGCGCGACGTCTCGGCCCTCTACGCCGCCGCGCTGAAGGCCCGCGAGGGCACCGCACCCAACTTGGAGCGCAAGGAGGCGCCGTGACGTTGCCCGACCTGCGAACGCTCGCCAGCGGCACCCTGTTCGCGGCAGCCCTCCTCGGCGCCTGCACCGTGACCGAGCGGACGCCGCCGCCGGCCCCTTCCGAGATCGTGCCGATCCCGCCGCGCGTGGCCGCGGCGCCGACCTTCACCGGTCCGGTGCTCGCGCCGGACGGGTCCTGCACCGGGCCGGTCCCGACGAGCGCCGCCGCGATCGAACTCGGGATCGGCGAGTGCGACCTCGTGCGCCTGAAGGGCCGCCCGCCGGTGGACGTGCTGGTGGGTGAAGGCCGCGCGGGTCGTGAGGTGCAAGTGCTCTACACCGAGCCCGGGGCGAAGGAGCTTTACTTCTTCGTCAACAACAAGCTCGACCGCTTTGTGAAGTAGGCAGCCGGAGGCGCGTCTTCGCGTCGCGACCTTTACGACATCGTGAGCGAGGCGGCGCGATCCGCGCTACCGCAACCGCCAAACCTTCAGCACGTCGCCGCCGAGGGGCAGCGGTTCGAGCCAGTCGGCCTGGACTTCGCCGCGGGCGAGGCGCGTGGCGAAGGCGGGTCCGTCTAAGCCTGGGCTCGGCCGCGCACGGCAGACGACGACGTAGCGGACGCCGTGCGCCGCCACGTGCCGGCGCAGGTCGGCCTCGCTGCCGCCGAGACCTTCGATCGCGGCGGTGAGCCCTGGGATCGCCCGGTGATACGGCGCCGCGACCACCGCATGCGGCGTCCGCATCAGGATCGACGGCCCCATGACGACCGGCGCGAGCACCGTTCCGGCGGGAAGCGCGGCGAGCGGCTTCACCGCGGCGTCGGCCTGGCAGGCGAAGGCCTCGGCGCTCGCCGCGGCGGCCCCGCTTTCTTCGAACAGGCCGGCGAGGGCCGCCGGGGCCATCCAGGCGGTGCTGATCATCGCGATGCCGAGGGCGGCGAGGCCGGCCCGCCGGCGCGGCGCGGCGGCGCGGTCGCCCGCCAGCGCGAGGGCGCGGTCGAGCACCGGCCCGGCCACCAACGGGATCAGCCCGGAGGCGACGTAGATCCCACGGAACTGGAACCAGCCGATGACGAGGCCCGGCCAGAGGAGGACGGCGGCGACGCCGTAGGCGCGCCGATGTTCGGGCGCCCCGCGGAACGCCGCCCAGGAGGCGGCGAAAGCCGCCAGCGCCAGGACGGGATAGTAGACCAGCATCTCCCACTGCCGGCGGGCGACGAACTTCGGCACCGAGGTCATCTCGTTGACCATGAGCAGCCAGCGGTCTC
Organism: Methylobacterium sp. WL8; assembly: GCF_008040045.1. NCBI lineage: Bacteria > Pseudomonadati > Pseudomonadota > Alphaproteobacteria > Hyphomicrobiales > Methylobacteriaceae > Methylobacterium > Methylobacterium sp. WL8. Next base: position 32,304 of record NZ_VRVF01000020.1, read on the forward strand.
GGACCAGCGGCGTCATCCCCGGGAACGGGCCGCCGAGGCAGATCGGAAACAGCAGAGCGAAGCCGCCGACGAGGACCGCGCCGATCGCCGCGACGACGGCGATGCGCGCCCCGATCGAGCCGAGCCGCCGGTCGAGCCCGGCGCAGGCGAGCGCGGCCGCGCCCCCGCCGCCCGCGAGCCAGAGCCAGGGCGGCGAGAGCGCGTCGCAGGCGGTGGCGGTCCAGAGATGCGGCGCGGTCTGGGCCCCGAACAGGAGCGGCGCCGCGAGCCCGAGCCCGAGGCCGAAGCCGAGGAAGCAGGGCAGGGCCGGCCGGCCGCGAAAGACCCAGTCGCCGACCACGAACAGCGCCCCGAGCGCGACGGAGGGCAGGCCTTCGAGGCCGATCGCCAGGGAGAAGGCCGCGAGCGCCCCGGCCGCCACCCCGGCCCGCGCGCCGCCGCGGATCAGGGCCGTCGCCATCCCGAGGATCGCGATCATCTGCACGTCGTGGTGGTCGACGCGGCCGGCGGCGAATTGCACGGTGACGCCGAAGGTCTGCGTCGCGGCGAGCACCGCCAGCACCGCCGCCCGCGGGCCGAAGCTCGTCCGGACGCCGGAAAAAAGCGCGGTCGCGTAGACCGCGAGCAGCAGCGGCGGCCAGAACGCCGCGACGAGCCCCTCCGCCAGACCGGAGCCGACCCACGGCGTCAGCACGAGCAGCAGGCCGGCCGGCGGCGCGTCGAGCAGGCGCGACCAGTGGCTCGGCACGCCGTCCGGCGGCAGGAAGCGGTACTGCACGTTGTCGTACCAGCCCTGGCCGGCGGCGAGGTCGCGGGCCTCGACCAGGCGCATGGCGTCGTCGGTGTCGGGCACGCGCAGGTGCCGGATCGTCTCGATCACGTCGCCCGGCGGATACAGCGTGACGACGCAGAATAGGACCAGCAGCCACAGGAGCTTGCGCGCATGGAGGCCCGCCGGCGGCGCGGCCGGAAACGAAGCTGTGGCCGCCATCGCGCCTCTCCGGTTGTCCGCCGGAGGGTCCGGCCGCGACGGGTCTCGTCGTGCTGGCGCGACCTTGCCGCGAACGCGCTTAACGGGCGGTCAAGGCCGCCGGCTTGGCAGGTTTCCTTAACCACGCCGGGAGCAGGGTCCGACGACGCGAAGGCAGGCCGGGGCAGCGGATGAGTCACCACACCGAGACGCTGGTGATCGGCGGCGGACCCGCCGGGCTGACGGCGGCCTACCTGCTGTCGAAGCAGGGCCGCGACGTCACCGTGCTGGAGCGCGACCCGGATCAGGTTGGCGGCATCTCGCGCACGGTGAGCCACAACGGCTACCTGTTCGACATCGGCGGGCACCGCTTCTTCTCGAAGTCGAAGGCCGTGGTCGACCTCTGGGACGAGATCCTGCCCAACGACTTCATCGAGCGTCCGCGCCTGTCGCGGATCTATTACCAGGGCAAGTACTACGCCTACCCGTTGAAGGCGTTCGAGGCCCTGCGCAACCTTGGGATCCTCACCAGCACCGCCTGCGTGCTGTCCTACCTCTACGCCCGCGCCAAGCCGATCCATGAGCCCAAGCACTTCCACGGCTGGGTCCGCAACCAGTTCGGCGAGAAGCTGTTCTCGATCTTCTTCAAGACCTACACCGAGAAGGTCTGGGGCATGTCCTGCGACGCGATCTCGGCCGATTGGGCCGCGCAGCGCATCAAGGGCCTCGACCTCGGCGCCGCCATCCGCGACGCGCTGAAGCGATCGCTCGGGATCAAGGCCAAGCGCAAGGCCGGCGAGCCGGTGATCAAGACGCTGATCGAGTCGTTCCGCTATCCCCGCCGCGGCCCCGGCATGATGTGGGAGGCGGCCGCCGACAAGATCGCCGCGCAGGGCGGAAAGGTGCTGCTCGACCGGGGCGTCGACGGCCTCTCGTTCGACGCCGCCGCCGGCCTGTGGCGCGTCTCGGCCCTGCGCGGCGACGGCACGCGCGAGACCTTCACCGCGCGCCACGTGATCTCGTCGGCGCCCGTGCGCGAGCTCGTGGACGCGATCACGCCGCGCCCGATCAGCACATTCCAGGCGCGGGCGCTGCAGTACCGCGACTTCGTCACGGTGGCGCTGATCGCCAAGTCGCAGGAGGACTTCCCGGACAACTGGATCTACATCCACGACCCGTCCGTCCAGGTCGGCCGGGTGCAGAACTTCCGCTCGTGGTCGCCGGAGATGGTGCCCGACGAGGCCCACACCTGCCTCGGACTCGAATATTTCTGCTTCGAGGGCGACGGCCTCTGGACCGCGAGCGACGCCGACCTCGTGGCGCTGGCCAAGCGCGAGATCGGGCAGATCGGCCTGATCGACCCGGCCGACGTGATCGACGCCTGCGTCGTGCGCCAGCCCAAGGCCTATCCGGTCTACGACGAGACCTATGCCGAGAACGTCGCGCTGGTGCGGATCGAGCTGGAGATGGACTACCCTACGTTGCATCTTGTGGGGCGCAACGGCATGCACAAGTACAACAATCAGGACCATGCGATGATGACGGCGATGCTCACCGTCGAGAACATCGTCGCGGGCAAACGCCGCCACGACGTCTGGCGGGTCAACGAGGACGCCGAGTACACCGAGGCCGGCGTCTCCGGCGCGGAGCACGCCCTCGCCAGCGAGCGGCTGGTGCCGCGCAAGGTCGCCTGAGGCGACAGAGGCCGGGCCGCGTTACGACGCGGCCTTGCCGGCGCCCGCCCGCGGCATACACTCCCCGCCAACGCCCGGTCTCAAGGGCGGTCTCGGGAGATCAGCCCCATGCGTCCGGTGTTCCTCGCCGCGCTTCTGTCCAGCGCCGCCCTCGTCACGTCCGCCCTCGCCCAGGGCGCGCTGCCCGCCGAGACCAAGGCCAAGGTGGACGACTTGGTCAAGCTCCAGGGCATGCAGAGCACCAACACGGCGCCCGCCCCCGAAATCCCGCAGACCGGCCGCAAGGCCGACGCGATCCGCAAGACGCTCGCCAAGATCAAGCTCCCCGAGGGCTTCAAGATCGACCTCTACGCGATCGTGCCGGACGCCCGCGCGATCGCCGTCGGCCCCAATGCCGGCGTGCTGTTCGTCGGCACCCGCAAGACCAAGGTCTACACCGTCACCGACCGCGACAAGGACCGCGTCGCCGACGAGGTCCGCGCCTTCGCGCCGGGCATCGACTTCAAGATCCCCAACGGCGTCTGCTTCTCGAAGGACGGCGTGCTCACGGTTGTCGAGCAGAACCGGGTGCTGTCCTTCCCCGCGGCCGAGTTCTTCTACGAGAACCCGGACGTCGCCGCCGGAATCGTGGTCAAGCAGGGCGAGCTGATCCCGGCCTCGGAGGAGAGCTACAACCACACCGCCCGCGTCTGCCGCGTCGGCCCGGACGGCAAGACCTACATCGCGCTCGGCCAGCCCTACAACGTGCCGGCGCCCGAGAAGATGGACCTCTACCGCACGCACGGCATCGGCGGGATCGTGCGCATGGACGCCGACGGCAAGAACCGCGAGGTCTACGCCACCGGCATCCGCAACTCCGTCGGCATCGACTTCGCCGCCGACAAGTCGTTGTGGTTCACCGACAACCAGGTCGACGGCATGGGCGACGACAAGCCGCCGGGCGAGCTCAACCACGCCACCAAGGCCGGCGAGAACTTCGGCTTCCCGTGGTTCGGCGGCGGCGCCGTCCGCACCGTCGAGTACAAGGACCAGACCCCGCCGGCCGGCGTCGTCGCCCCGGTGGCCGAGCTGGCGCCGCACGCCGCCGACCTTGGGCTGACCTTCTACAACGGCCGCCAGTTCCCGCAGGCCTATCGCGGCGGCATCTTCATCGCCGAGCACGGCTCGTGGAACCGCACCGAGCCGGTCGGCGCGCGCGTCATGTTCGCGCCCGTCGTCGACGGCAAGGTCGGCCAGCCGAAGCCCTTCGCGGAAGGCTGGCTGACCGGCGACGGCGAGTATCTCGGCCGCCCCGTGGACGTCGCGGTGCTGCTCGACGGCTCGCTCCTGGTCTCCGACGACGCGGCCGGCGCGATCTACCGGATTTCGTACGAAAACGACGCGAAATAGAACGCACTTCCATCGTTGCAGGCACACGCACCGACACCTGAACGGCCACTTGCACGATCACTTCCAGGATCACTTGCAAAGCCACTTGCAAAACCACTTGCACAGTCACCTGCACACGCACGCGCCGGGCTCGCCCGGCGCGTGCGGCCGGGGTGCCGATCCCGGGCTCGGCGGCGTGCGGGCGATGCGCATTCTCGAACGTCCACAGGCTCGCACCCGCCCGGTCCCCGCATGATCCGCCTCGCCGCCTTCGCCCTGATCCTCGCCGTCGCGCCCGCCCTCGCCCAGGCCGGCGACGCGGCGGCGGGCCGGAAACGCGCCACCGCCTGCCAGACCTGCCACGGGATGGACGGGCTCTCGAAGCTGCCCGAGGCGCCGAACCTCGCCGGCCAGGTCGAGGTCTACCTCGTGAAGGCGCTCACCGAGTATCGCGACGGCACCCGGCAGAACCCGGTGATGTCGGTCGTGGCCAAAGACCTGTCGGATGCCGACATCGCCAACCTCGCGGCCTATTACGGCGGCCTGCAGATCGAGGTGATCCCGCCGGGCTGAGCGGGACGAACGCCGCCGGCCGGGGGGGCGAATTTGTCCTCGGCGTCGAGCCTCGGATTGAAACGCGAGCCTGCTCGACCGGCTGGTCTCGACCCGATCGTGGCGTAGCGATCGACCTGTAGGATGCAAAAGGCCGACGTTCGCACGCTGGGCATCGGGAATGTCGGCTGGCGTCGGGGCTGTCTGCCGAAGGATCTATGATGTCGGTCGGTCGCGGTCTACTGCTTGAAGAGCCATAACGATTCGAGGACGACCGCCATGCAGGAAGACGGCGGAGATCCGGATGGATGGGCCGGCATGAACGCCATCAGCGCCAACGACATCGTCGAAACCATCCCGACCGGTCTTCTGGTGCTCGACGGGGATCTGCGCGTCCGGTCGGCCAATCGCGCGTTCTGCCGCACCTTCGGCGTGACGGTCGAGGACACCATCGGGCAGCGGTTGTTCGAGCTCGGCAACGACCAGTGGGACATTCCGGCTCTCCGAGACCTGCTCGGCACGATCATCCCCGATGACCAGGTCGTCGAGGCCTATGAGGTCGAGCACGACTTCCCCGGGATCGGTCGCAAGGTCATGCTTCTCAACGCCCGCAAGGTCTACCGCCCGGGCGACGGCACAGAGCGGCTTCTGCTGGCCATCGAGGACGTGACGGAGGCGCGCGAAGCGCGACGCGAAAGCGAACGCACCTGGGAACTTGCCCAGAACGTCGTCGATACCATTCGGGATCCGCTCCTGATCCTCGAAGGCGACATGCGGGTAACCACCGCGAGCCGCGCCTTCCTGCAGCTCTTCGACGTGCCCGCCGAAGCCGTGATCGGCCATAAGCTTCACGACCTGTCGCAGGGGCAATGGAAGATCGGGAAGCTGCAGGCGCTGTTGGCGCGCGTGGTCCCGGACGAGGAGGCCTTCGACGGCTTCGAGATCGAGGACGAATTTCCGGGCCTCGGAAGACGAATCTTCAAGCTGAACGCCCGCAAGGTGTTCCGCCCCGGCGATCACGTCACCCGGATGCTGGTGGTGTTCGAGGACGTGACCGAGGCGCGGATGCTCGAACGGCATCGCGAGATGCTGTCGACCGAGCTGGCCCATCGGATCAAGAACAGCCTGACGGTCATCACCTCCTTCGTATCCTACGAGGCCCGCCGGGCGGCCGAACCGTGCCGGGAAGGCTACCGGGCCATGCAGGCTCGGATCGGTGCGGTCGCCCAGCTGTACGATGTCATCGCGCGCTCCGCCGCGCTCGGCCCGGTCCCGATGGACACCTACCTCACCGGCATCGCCACGAGCTTGCGCGCCAGTCTTCTGGGGGAGGGCTCGCACGTCACGATCTCCGTCTCCGCGGAGCCGCTGTCGATCGATCCCGATCACGCGGTGACGATCGGACTGATCGTCAACGAGCTCGCGACGAATGCGGTCAAGTACGCGTTCCCTGACGGGAAAGGTCAGATCGTCCTCGGGTTCGACCGGCGTGAGGGTGAGGTCGCCCTGACCGTCAGCGACAACGGCGCCGGTCTCGTGGTCACCGGCGGTGGGCCATCCGGCTCGGGACTCGGCTCGCGCTTCGTCGAAGCCTTCGTGCGCCAGATCGACGGCATTCTCGCGACCGCGACCAACGCCCAGGGCACGACGTTCACGGTACGCCTTCCGTCGTCCATCCTCGCATGAGGGTGGCGCTGCGATCCAATCGGATCGCGCGGGTGGAATGTCCGATCGTGGGGGCTGCCTGGGCCTGCGCGATGATCTTTTCGGCTCGAAGCGGACCGGCAGAAATGCATGCGTTGCGCACCGCCTGGCCGACGTTCACACTGAGACGCGACCCCCGCCGGGGGTAGCCCAAAGCCGATCCTGGACGCACGCGGAGGCATCGATGCGGGTCCCCACAGCTTTCGCCCCGGACGCGACGGTGTTTCCCGCACGCGTCGCGATCGGGCTCGGGCCGCGCCCGGTGCTGGTCGTGGCCGCCGCCGCCGCGCTCGTCGCCGGGACGATCGGGGTCGTGCGGGCGCCTGCTGTTGCGATCGATCCGGATCTCGTCCGGGTGATCCGCTGCATGGCCCTGATCAAGGGCGGTCTGGCGTTGGCCGCGCTCGCGGCCTGCCTCTGGCGGCTCGGGCGGCCGGCCGCGGGCTGGCGCAGATTCGCCTACGTGGCGGGGCCGCCGTCGATGCTGGGCGGGGCCGTCGCCCTGTGGTCGCTGCATGGGGTCGGGCTCGCGGCGCTCGGCCTGCATCTCGGGCTGTTCGGCGTGCTCGCCGCGGGGCTGACGGACCCCGCCTTCTTCGACGGCTGGCGCCGCCGGCGCGCGTGACGGCGGCGCGATTTTCGATAAAACGCGTCAGCGGCCGAGCCGCCGCCTGGCCTCGTCGCGGGCTCGATGCTCGAAGCGGGCGAGGGCGACCCGGCGCTCCAGCGAGAGCGCGTCGCGCCCCGGCGGTATCGCGATGATCTCGGCCACGGTCTCGCGCTCGCGGTAGAGGCCTTCGAGCGCCGAGCCCGCGAGCGTCGCCGAATCGAGCCTGTCGGCGAAGGCGTCGTCGTGGCAGGCGCGCACGATCTCGGCCTCCAGCAGCAAGCCCGGGGCGCAGGCGCGCTGGTCCTCGTCGTAGGCGGTCTTCAGAAGCGTCGCGACGCCGCCGCCGACGAGCGCGAGGCTGATCGCCACCGGCCTGCCGTCCAGCGCCAGGATGTCCGCGCGGGCGCCGACCGGCCCCTGCGCCGGCCCCTCCTTCTGCCCGAACAGCGCGCGCGCGAAGGCCGCGTGCTCCGGGCGGCAGGCCATCGCCGTGCCGGCCGCGCCCTTCCAGCCCACGCGCTCCAGCGCGAGGAAGGCCGCGACCGCTTGGTCGAGGTCGGGGCCGGCAGTCGCGGTCGCGAAGGTCACCGCGCCGGCCTCGCCGAGGCGCTTGGCGCGGCGGCGGAGGTCCTTCAGGCGGCCCTTGTGCGGGTGGCCCTCCAGGAACGCGTCGTGGCTCGCGCGCCGGTCGAGCACCGGGCGCGCGAACGCGGCCACCGTGGCGCGTCGCCAGCCGGCGCGGTCCATCGCGGCGACGAGGCCGGCGCCGGCCGGGCCGTCGAGGGGCAGCAGCGGCCAACGCCAAGCCCGGCCGCCGGAGGCGGCTGCGAGGCCCGCGACGAGGGCGTCGAGCACGGCGTCCCGTGCCGGGCCGTCGGCGACGAGGGGCGCGGTCGCGGTGACGAAGGGCGACAGGAAGGGCCGCGCGACCCGGCCCCCGAGCGCGCTGACATCGCGCGCGATTCCGTAGGGCAGGGCGGCTTCGAGCCGGCCCGCGCGGCGGATTGTGACGAAGCGCAGGGCCTCGGGGGCGAGGCCGGCGCGCTGATGCGCGGCGACGACGTGGCGGGCGTAGTGCGGATGCGGCGCCCGCGCCCGCGCGAACAGGTCGTCCCATTCGGCCGCATCCGGCGCGTCGGACGGGCCGGCCTCGATCGCGGGCATGTGGACGGCGGAGATCATCGCGGGTTCGCCGTGAAAAGGCCGGTCCAGACCGGGGTCGAGAGGCCGTGGACGCGGTGCGCCGCCAGCGCCAGGATGCCGGCGCGCAGGATCGTGGTCAGCGCCATCCCGAGCGCCGCGCCGATCACCCCGAGATGCGGCACGAGGAGCAGGCAGGCGCCGACGGCCACCGCCAGCATCGCCAGGGTGATGCCGGCGCAGAGCCGCTCGCCGCCGAGCATGGTCAGCAGATCCTCACCCGGGCCGAACAGGCTCGCGGCGACGCTGCCGGCGGCGAGCACGGCGAGGATCGGGATGCTGTCGGAGAATTGCGGGCCGAACATCGCCAGCAGCAGGGGGCTCGCGGCGACGACGGCGAGCGCCACGAGGGCGGTGGCCGCCAGGGTGCCGCGGCCCTGCAGGCGCACAAGCCAGGAAAGCGTCGCCCAGTCGCCGACCGCATGCGCCGCGCTGAAGCGCTGCGCGGTGGCGGCGACGGCGGCGAAGTGCACGAACACGACGAATTGCTGGATGCGCGTCGCGGCGAAGTACAGGCCGACCGCCGAGGGCGGCATCAGGAAGCCGAGCACCACCACGTCGACGAAGGTGAAGCCGGCGTTGGCCAGGTCGATCAGCGCGATCGGCAGGCTGGCGCCGAGCCAGTGGCGCCAGCGGTAGCGGCGCGGGCCCTTGGGCAGGGTGCGCGCCATCCGCGCGATCACGAGCGTCGCCTGGATCGCCACCGACAGGATCGCGGCGGCGAGCATGCAGGCCATCGCGACCCAGGCGTGGGCGGGCGCCCCGAGCAGGATCGCGGCGACCATCGCGACCATCATCACGGTCTGGCGCACGAGGTAGGGCGGGGCGATCGCCAGCACCGCCCAGTTCTGGCTGCGGGCGAGGCCTTCGAGGAAGTCCTGGAGCGCGAACAGCGGCAGCACCAGCGCGGCGACGAGGAGCGGCGCCCGATAGGGCCCGGCGACCCAATCGGGCCGCAGCGTCAGGATCGCGGCACCCACCCCGGCGACGAGGAGGGCGGCCGCGCCGATCGCGACGGCGCCGGCCACGAGGTAGCCGCGGGCGTGGTCGAGGTCGCCGCGGGCCTGGTCGACCGGCAGGAAGCGGCAGGCGCCCTGCGACAGGCCGAGCGTGACCGAATGGCCGATCATCGCGGTCCAGACCCAGACCGTGGCGAAGATGCCGTATTCCTGCCAGCCCATCAGCCGGGCGGTGAGCACCTGCGCGCCGTAGGCGAAGCCGGCCGAGGCGATGCGGATCGCGAACACGTCGAGGGCGGTGCGGGCGGGGCCGGTCGCGGCGGCGCGCAGGCGGTGGACGGCCGAGCCGAGGGTCGCCGCCGCCATGTCCGCCTCCTCGATCCCGCGCGGATCGGCCCCGAGCCCTAACCCGGCCGCCGTTGCGGCGGGGTTAATGGGGCAGGGTCAGGGTCTTACCGACGTCAGGGTCTTACCAACGTCAGGGCTTTGCCGGCGTCAGGGCCTCGCCGGCACCGCCGTCGCCCCCGCGGTACCGGTGGGCTTCGGCGCCGTCGCTCCCGCGGTTCCGGTGGCCTCGGGCTGCTGCAGCGACAGCGTGATCGCGCGGCTGACGTGCTCGGCCATGCAGCGCAGGCCGAGGTCGTTGAGGCGGAACTGCTGGCCGAGCATGTGGCCCTCGCCCTTGTCGCTGCGCCCGGCGAGGTAGCGCATCGCGTCGTAGCGCAGCACCAGCGGCACCTTCTCCTGCGTCGCCACCGTGCGCACCGACTGGACGATGCTGGTATAGTAGGCGTCCGCCGCGAGGCTCGCGGTGTAGAGCGGGTCGACCAGGACCACGTCGATGTCGTGCGACTTGATCCACTTCACGGTCTCGGTGAGCGCGTCGGTGAAGGCGTCGAGCTCGACCCGGGCGAGGGCGTCGTGGGTGCCGACCTGCCAGATCACGAGGTCCGGCTCCACGTCGGCGACCATGCTGCGCAGCCGCTCGGCCGCGCCCGAGGCGATCTCGCCCTGGAGGCCGCGATATTCCATCACCACGTCGACGTTGGGCATCGCACGCTCCAGCGCCGTCTCGAGCTTGACCGGATAAGTCGCCGAGGCCCCGGGCGCGGCGTTGCCGCCGATAGCGAGCACCCGCACCGGGCGGTTCTTCTGCAACGCCGCCTTCACCGCCGGGAGCTGGGACAGGGTGTAGAGCTGCGAGCCCGGGACGCGGCATTCCGGCGACAGGCTCGTATCGCCCGGCTCCGCCTCCTTGCTCCCGGCCCCGGAGGGCGGCGACACCACCATCGGGACGCCCGGCGCACGGGGCGCCTCCTGAGCTGCGACCGGCCAAGCCGCGACCGGCCAAGGCGCGACCGGCCAAGCCGCGAGCAGGCCGAGAAGCCATGCGACGGCGATCCGGTGCATCGCGCCTGTCCTCACGACGCCACCCGGGGCTTGCGGCCGCGCCATTCCACGAACCACGCCGTCGCGCCGAGGCCGACGATGCCGACGGCGAGCACGATCATGTCGACGACCAATCCGCCGCCGGTCCGAAACCGCAAGAGCTGGCCGCCGAGGCTCAAGATCGATCCCATGGAGAACACGGCCAGGGAATTCCGGCCCAAGCCCGCAAGATACCCGACAATCAAGGGGATCCGAGGCGCGATGATACCGTAGACCGGGCCGAACGCGAGAAGGACGCCCACGAAATGTAACAGGCGTGCCGGCGTCAGGTAGGTCTTGTCGAAGGTGAACAGCAGTCGCGGGTCCGGCACCAGCATCGGATCGGGCCGGATCTCCAGCACGGAGAGCACGATCCCGAGCACGACGATCGCGATCCCGAGGGGGAACAGCCGGCGCGACCAGAGCCGGAGCGTGCCCGAGGTGCGGTTCCAGTCCTGCAGGACGAAGCCGAGCACGAGCAGCAGCTGCCAGCACCACGGATCGAAGAACCAGTCGCCCTGGCCGGGCCAGGATTGCAGGTTCCACTCCTCGACCAGGCTGGCGAGATAGAGCCCGACCGAGAGCCCCAGCGCCAGGAGTCGGTTCAGCCGGGCGATCAGCACGAAGGCCGGCGCGATCCCGAGCAGCACCACGTAGAGCGGCAGGATGTTGAAGAAGCCGAGCTGGTGGGTCAGCAGGACCATGCCGACGACGGTCTGGATCGGGTCGGCGAAGAACCCGCCGGCATTGTGCCATTCGAGGATGAGCGGGTTGTCGAACACCAGCGCGGTGCCGGCGATCATCGCCAGCGCGATCACCATCACGGCGAGCTGCGCCCGGTAGACCTCGATGGTGCGCGACAGCAGGCGCAGGACCGAGCGCAGGCGCGGCTCAGGGGTGCCGTCGCGGCCGCGGGTGGCGATGCCGATCGACCAGCCGGCCAGGAACACGAACAGCTCGGCCGCGTCCGAGATGCCGTATTGCGAGTAGGTGTAGCGCTCGAAGGTGTTGCCGGGGACGTGGTTGATGAAGATCGTGACGAGGGCGAGCCCCCGCCAGAAGTCGATCGCGTTCGGTTCCCGCATCGCGGTGTCGGCTCCGGAAGTTCGGCGTGCGGGCTCGGCGGGCGTCGGCGCTTCGCGACGCAGCGAAGGCGGGTCCTGATACGGCGGCGCAGGCCCGACTGCAAAGGTTGGACGCGAACGAGGCGCACGACAGGTCGAACCGCCGCGCCGCGAGCCGCGTTACGCCGGGACCAAGGAGCGCACGATGTCCAGAACCCGCCCGATTTCCGTCTTCGTCCTCGCCGCCGCTCTGGCGTCGTCCCTCCCGGGGCAAGGCTTCCTCCCGGGGCAAGTCTTCCTCGCGGGGCAAGCCCTCGCCCAGGCCGAGACCGGGACCGGCGGCGGCGCGGCCTCGACGGTGACGGCGCCGAACACCTCGCGTGTCGGCCGGACCATGCCGCCCTCGACCGGGGCCGGCGCGGCTACCGCCGACGACCGCCGGACGCGCACGCCGAACGAGAAGCAGGACGACCAGCTCATGCGCGGCATCTGCATCGGCTGCAGCCCGAAATAGCGCCCGGCAGAGCGGCGGTTCATTCTGCCGCGTGTTCGCGCGCCAGCCTGAGGAGGTTCTGCCCGTAGGCGGTCTTCTTGAACAGCTCGCCGCGGGCGACGAGCTGGTCGCGGCCGATGAAGCCGCGCTCGAACGCGATCTCCTCCAGGCATGCCACCTGCAGGCCCTGGCGGTTCTGGATCGTACGCACGAACTCGGAGGCTTCGAGCAGGCTGTCGTGGGTGCCGGTGTCGAGCCAGGCGTAGCCGCGGGACATCTTCTCGACGTGGAGCTGGCCGAGCGCGAGGTAGGCCTCGTTGACCGAGGTAATCTCGAGCTCGCCGCGCGGCGACGGCTTCACGGCCGCTGCGATGTCGAGCACCTGGTTGTCGTAGAAGTACAGGCCGGTGACCGCCCAGGTCGATTCCGGCTCGGTCGGCTTCTCGACCAGGCGCAACGGGCGCCCGGCCGCGTCCAGGGTGACGACGCCGTAGGCCTGCGGGTTCTCGACGTGGTAGGCGAACACCGTCGCGCCGGCCTTGCGCTCGGCGGCGCGCGCCAGCAGGTCGCTCATGCCGGCGCCGAAGAACAGGTTGTCGCCGAGGATCAGCGCCACGTCGTCGTCGCCGACGAAGTCGCGGCCGATGATGAAGGCCTGGGCCAGCCCCTCGGGCTTGGGCTGGACCGCGTAGGAGAAGCGCAAGCCGAACTGCTCGCCGGTGCCGAACAGGCGCTTGTAGTTGTCGAGGTGTTCCGGGCTGGAGATGATCAGGATCTCGCGGATGCCGGCCAGCATCAGCACCGAGACCGGATAGTAGATCATCGGCTTGTCGTAGACCGGCAGCAGCTGCTTGTTGATCGACAGCGTGGCCGGGTGCAGCCGCGTGCCGGAGCCGCCGGCCAGGATGATGCCCTTCATCGGGACGCCTCCGTTGGGACCGGCCCGATTAGGCGGTCGAGGATGGTGTCGAGAGCCTGTTGCCACGGTCGCATCGCGATGCCGTAGGCTGCGTGCAGGCTCTCGGTGGAGAGGTCGGAATTGGCCGGGCGCCGGGCCGGCGTCGGGTAGGCGCTGGTCGTGATGCCGGCGACCGGCACCTCGCGCCCGCCGCGTGCCACGCTGCCGGCGACGATGGCTTGCGCAAAGCCGTGCCAGGTGGTCGTCCCGGCGTTGACGCAGTGGAAGGTGCCGGTCGGCGCGTTCGCGTCGTCCGCCATGCGCAGGGCGACCACGGCGAGCGCCGCGGCGAGGTCGGCGGCGGAGGTCGGGCAGCCGTGCTGGTCGTCGACCACGGTGAGCCGGTCGCGTTCGGCCGCGAGCCGCAGCATCGTCTTCACGAAGTTGCCCCGGTGCGGGCTCACCACCCAGGCGGTGCGCAGGATGGCGTGGCGCGGGTTGCCGGCCCGCACCGCCAGCTCGCCGCCGGCCTTGCTCGCGCCGTAGACGCTGCGCGGGGCGATCGGGTCGTCGGGCCGGTAGGCGCCGGGGCGCGTGCCGTCGAAGACGTAGTCGGTGGAGACGTGCACCAGCGGGATCGCGTGGCGCGCCGTCTCGGCGGCCAGGATCGCCGGCGCCAGGGCGTTGAGGCGCCAGGCCGCCACCGGCTCGGATTCGGCCTTGTCGACCGCGGTGTAGGCGGCCGTGTTGATCACCGCCGCGAAGCGACGTTCCGCCAGCAGGCGGGCGACGGCATCGACGTCGGTGATGTCGAGGGCGGCGCGGTCGGGGGCGTGCACCGTGACGCCGTCAGGCCAGGCGTAGGCCTGCAGCTCGGTGCCGACCTGCCCGGCGCCGCCGAGAACGAGGATGTCCATTCAGGCGCCCTTGCCTGTCGTGGGTGCGCCCTCGCTCGGCGCCAGGCCGAGGCGCTCGCCGGTGTAGCGGCCCTCGCGGATCGGGCGCCACCAGGCCTCGTTGTCGAGGTACCAGCGCACGGTCTCCTCCAAGGCCTGCTCGAAGGTCTTGGACGGCGCCCAGCCGACTTCGGCTTCGGCCTTGCTCGGATCGATCGCGTAGCGCCGGTCGTGGCCGGGACGGTCGGCGACGAAGCTGATCAGGTTTTCGTGCGGGGCGCCCTCGGGCCGCAGCCGGTCGAAGGCGGCGCAGAGCGCCTTCACCACGGCGAGGTTGTTGCGTACCGCGCGGCCGCCGAGCAGATAGGTCTCGCCGACCCGGCCGCGCTCCAGCACCGCCACGAGGCCGCGCGCGTGGTCCTCGACATGGATCCAATCGCGCTCGTTCAGGCCGTCGCCGTAGACCGGTAGCTTGCGGCCTTCGAGCGCGTTGAGGATCATCAGCGGGATCAGCTTCTCGGGGAAGTGGCGCGGCCCGTAATTGTTCGAGCAGTTCGTCACCAGCACCGGCAGGCCGTAAGTCTCGTGCCAGGCCCGCGCGAGGTGGTCGGAGGCCGCCTTCGAGGCGGAGTAGGGCGAGCGCGGATCGTAGCGGCTACCTTCCGTGAAGAACGTGTCCGGCGGCAGCGAGCCGTAGACCTCGTCCGTCGAGACGTGGAGGAAGCGGAACCGCGCCTTCGCCTCCGCTGGCAGCGCCTCGTAGTGGCCGCGCGCGGCGTCCAGCATCACCTGCGTGCCGATGACGTTGGTCTGGATGAAGGCGCCCGGATCGGTGATCGAGCGGTCGACGTGGCTTTCCGCCGCCAGGTGCATCACCGCCTCCGGCGCAAAGTCTGCGAAGGCCGCGCGCACCGCGTCGGCGTCGCAGATGTCGGCCTCGACAAGGCGGTGGCGGGCATCGTCGGCGAGGCTGTCCAGCGAGACCGGGTTGGCCGCGTAGGTCAGCGCGTCCAGCGTCAGCACCTCGTGGCCGAGGTCGCGCACGAGATGGAGCACGAGAGCGGAGCCGATGAAGCCGCAACCTCCGGTTACCAGAATGCGCATGGCAGGCCTTTCCTTGAATGCGTCGACGGTCGTCGCAAGCCGGGTCCTCAGAACACCGGTCCGAGGTCCGACAGGCGCGGCGCCGCCTTGTCCTTGTCCGACAGGATCGCCTCCGCCGCCGAGACCGGCCAGTCGATGCCGACCTCGGGGTCGTTCCAGACCAGGGCGCGGTCGTGGGCCGGGCTGTAGTACGCGTCCACCTTGTAGGCCACCATCGTGTCGGGCGTCAGGGTGCAGAACCCGTGGGCGAAGCCGTGCGGGATGAACAGCTGCTCGCCGCCCTCCGCATCCAACGTCACCGTCACATGCTCACCGTAGGTGGCGGAGGCGCGGCGCAGGTCCACCGCCACGTCGAGGATCGCCCCGGAGAGCACCCGCACGAGCTTGGCCTGCGGCTGCGGCGCGACCTGGAAGTGCAAGCCGCGGATCGTCCCCTTCGGCGCCGAGAACGACTGGTTGTCCTGCATGAACGCGCAGGTGATGCCGGCGCGCGCCAGCGCGTCGACGCGGAACGTCTCCGAGAACCAGCCGCGGGCGTCGCCGAAGCGCTTCGGCTTCACCCGCATCACCCCGGCGAGCCGGGTCTCGATCACGTCCATCGCACGCTCTCCGATGGTACTGCGCCCAGCGCCCGACCGCGCCGCCGCTCACGCCACGGCGTCCGCCTCGGACGCATCGAGCGGGCTTCCAGGCATTCCTCATGGCTGTCAAGACGCGAGGACCTTTCGCGGCTCCAGCGCGCCCGCTACGGAATCCCGATCATCTTGTGCGTCTGGAGCGAGAGCCGCCAGCGCGCATCCGCCCGGCAATAGGCGACCGCCGCGCCGGTGTTGGCGACCCGGTCCGGGCCGTCCATCGGCTGAAGCCAGCGATGGCGGAAGTCGAGGTCGGCGACGGTTTCCGGCGCGAGGCCGGCCTGCGGGAAGACCAGCTTCAACTCGTCGCCGTGCCGCTGCACCAGGGGGGCGCCGGCCTTGGGGCTGACGCAGATCCAATCGATCCCCTCGGGCGCCGCCAGCGTTCCGTTGGTCTCCACCGCGATGGCGAAGCCGCGGGCGTGGACCGCCGCGATCAGGGCGGGATCGAGCTGCAGCAGCGGCTCGCCGCCGGTGAAGACGACGTAGTGCCCGTGCGGGCCGCCCTCCCAGGTCTGCGCGATCCGGTCTGCCAGGTCGTCGGCGGTGGCGAACTTGCCCCCGCCCTCGCCGTCGGTGCCGACGAAGGCGGTGTCGCAGAACCGGCAGACCGCCTCGGCCCGGTCGTCCTCGCGGCCGGACCACAGGTTGCAGCCGGCGAACCGGCAGAACACGGACGCCCGCCCGGCCTGCGCACCCTCGCCCTGAAGCGTGTGGAAGAGTTCCTTGACCGCGTACGCCATCGCCCCGCCGTGCCCGCGCGCCGTCGGCGCGGCCCCCGTCCCGTTCCAAAAGGTCGTCGAGCGACAGCACATAGGCGTCCGCGTGCCGCAACGCCACATCGGTGTCCCAAGGCGCGAAGCTCAGCCATGGGCCTGCCGAGACGCTGAGGCTCCGCCATGCTCTTGCCACGGTGCCCGCGTTGAACGGCCGGCGATCCATGGGCCCTTGTTCGCAGCCGCGAGAGGGACGGCACCGGGCCCGGTGCCGGCGCGGCGTTCCATTGCTTTGAGTCGGGGTCGATGTCGAACCGTTTTCTGAGGCGCCTCTCCCTGGGGCTCGCCACGCTCGCCGGCCTCCTCGGTGCGCAGGCGGCCGACGCCGTGACCGCACCCGTGCTCGTGGTGGAGGTCGATTCCGGCAAGGTGCTCTACGCGCAAGGGGCGACCGACCCCTGGTACCCGGCCTCGATCACCAAGCTGATGACCACCTACGTCGCCCTCGACCTGGTGCGGCAGGGCAAAGTCTCGCTCGATTCGATGATCACGATCTCGGCCGCCGCCGCCGCCGAGCCGCCCTCGAAGATGGGCTTCAAGCCGGGCACGCAGCTCACCCTCGACAACGCTTTGAAGATCATCATGGTCAAGTCGGCCAACGACGTGGCCTTCGCGATCGGCGAGACGCTCGGCGGCACGGTCGACGGCTTCGCCGACATGATGAACGAGACCGCGCGCAAGATCGGCATGCGCGAGAGCCGCTGGTACAACCCGAACGGCCTGCCCGATCCCCGGCAATGGACCTCGGCCCGCGACATGGCGGTGCTCGGCCGCGCGCTGCTGCGCGACTTCCCCGATTCGCACGACCTGTTCTCGATCTCGGCGATCCAGTTCGGCCGCTCGGTGATGGCCAACCACAACGGCCTGCTCGGGCGCTATGCCGGCGTCGACGGGATGAAGACCGGCTTCATCTGCGCG
Source organism: Methylobacterium sp. WL8 (assembly GCF_008040045.1). Lineage (NCBI taxonomy): Bacteria > Pseudomonadati > Pseudomonadota > Alphaproteobacteria > Hyphomicrobiales > Methylobacteriaceae > Methylobacterium > Methylobacterium sp. WL8. The sequence goes on from NZ_VRVF01000020.1 coordinate 49,573, forward strand.
GGCGGCTTCAACGTGGTGGCGAGCGCCAACCGCAACGGCCGGCGCATCCTCACCATCGTGATGGGCAGCCCGAGCGCGCGCGAGCGCGACCTCAAGGCCGCCGACCTGTTCGATTACGGCTTCGGCCAGTCCGCCGGCTGGACCGCGCAGACCCTCGACGCGATGCCGGCCTCGTCGATCGGCGCGCCGCCCGACATGCGGCCCTACATCTGCGACCGCAAGAAGCCGATGCCGATCGACGAAGGCCCGGGCGCCATCGCCGGCGCGGCCGACAGCGCCGGCGCGCAGTTCCTTGGGGCCGCCGGCCTGTCCTCGTCCGCGCTGACCTTGGCGACGCTGAACGGCGCGGCCGCGCGGAACCGCACCCTGCCGCCGCGCGCGCCGCTGCAGCCGATCCTGGTCTGGATCGGTCGCGACCCGGCCGAGGGGCAGATCATGCTCAACGAGCAGGCCGAGGCGGAGAAGGCCGCCGCCGCCTCGAGCCGCACCGCGAAGCTCGAGGCCGCCAAGGCCAAGCGCGAGGCGGCGCTGGAGGCGGCCAAGCAGAAGCGGGCCGCGGCCCTGGAGGCCAAGGCGCAGGCCAAGTCAGAGGCCAAGTCGCAGGGGAAGGCGAAGCCTGCCGTCGCCGGCGGCGTGCCCCGCTCGGCCAGCGCCTACACCGCGGTGGACGCGTCCGGCATGCCGGAGGCCAAGCATACGCCGGCCCACACCAAGCCGGCGACGACGGCGACCCAGAAGGGCGGCAAACCTGCGCCGGCCAAGCCGACATCTGCCAAGGTGACGCCCGCCAAGCCGACGGCGAAGGCCAAGCCCGGCGGGGCAAAGTCCGCTGCGAAGTCGTCCGCTACGAAGTCGTCCGCTGCGAAGTCCGCTGCGACCGCGGACGAGTGATCGGCCTCAGCGATTGAGCCCGCCGCCCGGCCGCGCTAGGCCGGACGCATGACCGACGCCCCCCGCCGACCGGACCCGATCCCGCTCACCGTGCTCACCGGCTTCCTCGGAGCCGGCAAGACCACGCTGCTCAACCGGATGCTGCGGGACCCGGCGCTCGCCGACACCGTCGTCATCGTCAACGAGTTCGGCGAGATCGGGCTCGACCACCTGCTGATCGAGGGCGTCACCGAGGACATGGTCCTCCTCGGCGCCGGCTGCCTGTGCTGCACCGTGCGCGGCGACCTGATCACGACGCTGGAAGACCTGCTGCGCAAGCGCGACAACGGCCGGATCACGCCGTTCCGCCGGGTGGTGATCGAGACCACCGGGCTCGCCGACCCGGCGCCGATCCTGCACGCGCTGATCTACCATCCCTATCTCGTGATGCGGTACCGGCTCCAGGGCGTCGTCACCGTCGTCGACGCCGTCAACGGGTCCGCGACGCTGGACGACCACCCGGAAGCGATGCGGCAGGCCGCGGTGGCCGACCGGATCGTGCTCGCGAAAGCCGATCTGGCCGGGGACACCGCGGCGCTGCGGGCGCGTCTGGCCGCCCTCAACCCGTCCGCGCCGATCGACCCGCCCGACGTGCCGGCGGCGACGCTGCTCGGCGGCTTCTTCGGCCTCGACGGCAAGGCCGCCGACGTGCGCGCCTGGCTCGGCGCGGTGCCCGAGACGGACGGGCACGCCCACGACGTGAACCGGCACGACGCGGCGATCCGCGCCTTCTCGCTGACCAGCGACGCGCCGGTGCCGCGCCCGGCGTTCGAGATGTTCTTGGATCTGCTGCGCGGCGGGCACGGTCCGAAGCTCCTGCGGCTCAAGGGCCTCGTCGCGATCGCCGACGACCCCGACCGGCCGGTGGTGGTCCACGGCGTCCAGCACGTGGTGCACGCCCCCGTCACCCTGCCGGCCTGGCCCGACGACGACCGCACCTCACGCCTGGTGCTGATCGTCCGCGACCTCGATCCGGCCTTCGTCGTCAGCCTCTGGGACGCCTTCCTCGGCCGCCCGCGGATCGATGCGCCGGATGCGGCGGCGCTGACGAACAACCCGCTGGCGATTCCCGGCGGCTGATACGGCCTCCGCGCAATCGAAGCGGAGGCTGTGTCAGGCAAGCCCGCGCGGCGCTTGAGCGAAGCCCAAATCCGCCATCCCGAAAGGATCGACCAGATTTGGTATGACGGAGCCCGCGGCACCATCCTTGAAACCAGCCTGTCGAAGGGCGCCCGAGGGGGCCCGAACGTCCCGGATCGGGACGATTTGTAGCCAAGGCGGGACGCAGGTGCCATGACGCACGGCTTCACGGTGATCCAGGGCGGACAGGCCCAGCCCGACGCGGCGGTGGACGTCCACCCGGTTTCGACCGGCACCGAGGCGGCCACCGAAGGTTGGCGGGTGGACCTGCGCCGCGCCGGCACCGTCGACGACGGCGCGGTCGCCGCCTGGCGGGCGCTGATGACGCGCAACGCGATCACCGATCCGCGGGTCGACCCGGATTACCTGCTGAGCGCGGCCCGGCATCAGTCCGGCGGCCGGGCCATCGCCTTCGCCCTGGCCTGGGACCGGGACGGGAGCGGCCGCGAGGCATTGCGCGGCGTGATGCCGATGGCGATGCCGCATGCGATCTGGGGGCGGGCGCGGGCCGAGCTGTGGCAGCCGCCGAGCCTTCCGCACCCGGCCGCCGCCCTGATCGACGGCCCGCGGACGGACGCGGTCGAGGCCGCGATCCGCGGGCGGCTCGCCGGCCTTCGGCGGCCCCTGCGGCTCGCCGCGCCGTCCCGCCTGCCGTCGCGCGGCGAGGCCCTCCGCCCGGCCCTCGCCGCCCGCGCCGACGGGCGCCGGACGGTTCCGGCCGATTGCGTCGTCGGCATCCTGTCCGCCGAGGACGCGGCGGCCGACGTCGAACACGTCTCCGACTCGGCCCTGATCCCGGCTGCGGTCGAGGAATTCCTGGCGCTCGATGCGCGCCACGCGGCGCGCCCGATCATCGCCGACCCGTCGGAGGCGTCGATGGTGCGGGTGGTGACGCGCCTGTTCGGGCGCCGCGGGCAGATGCGGATCGAGCTCGCCCGCCGCGCCGGCGAGCTGGTCGCCGGCACGCTCCACCTCGGCGCGGGCGCCCGGGCGGTGGTCTGGCGCCGCGCGGCCCGGGCCTGATAGGCCGCCGCGCGATCAAGCGGAGGCCGTATCGGGCAAGCCCGCGCGGCGCTCGAGCGAAGCCCAGATCCGCCACCCCGAAGGGATCGACGGGATTTAAGTTTGATCCGCTACTCGTCCTCGCCGAACTTGTTGGCGAGCAGGGCTTCGATCGCATCGAGGCAGGCCTCGGCGTCGGCGCCGACGGCGGTGACCGTCACGTGGGTGCCCTGCGCCGCGCCAAGCGTCAGCAGGCCCATGATCGAGCGGCCGCCCACGGTCTCCCCGGCGCGCGTGACGGTGACCTGCGCGTCGAAGCGCTCGACGGTCTGGACGAACTTGGCCGAGGCCCGCGCATGCAGGCCGCGCCGGTTGATGATCGGCAGGCGCCGCAGGAAGCCGCCCTCCGGAACGGTCGGGGGCTCGTCGTCCGGCTCGAAGAGGTCGTCCATCCGCCGGCGCGCTTCCCTGTCCGTCGCCGCGCCGTGGGCAGCGCGAGCCTGTTCCGGCACGCGCACGGCGCGGCCGTCACCGTGCGTAACGGGTCGGCGGTCGGGACGGCAAGATCGGGGGGAAGACTATTTGCCGGCGAGCACGCGCGAGGCGACGTTGATGTACTTGCGGCCGGCTTCCTGGGCGTGAAGCACCGCGTCGCCGAGCGATTCCGCGTCGCGCACGCTGGCGAGCTTGATCAGCATCGGCAGGTTGATGCCCGCCACCACCTCGACGGCGCCGCCGTTCATGCAGGACAGGGCCAGGTTCGACGGCGTGCCGCCGAACATGTCGGTGAGCACGACGACGCCCGTGCCGGTGTCGACGCGGCCGACCGCGGACATGATGTCCCGCCGCCGCAGCTCCATATCGTCTTCCGGCCCGATCGTGATGGTCTCGATCTGCTTCTGAGGGCCGACCACGTGCTCCAGCGCTGCCCGGAATTCGGTCGCGAGCAGTCCGTGGGTGACGAGCACCATGCCAATCATCGACACGTATTCCGGTGTCCTGTGAACGAGTCCGCCAATTTGTGCATTGCACGCACAGGCTCAAGGCGTCGCGACGTTTTGATCGCCCGTCGTCCCAATCATGCCACGCCTGCCGCACCCGCGCTACGGGGTGCGGGCGCCTCGCCGCAACGAGGCGGCGTGTGCGACTGCGAAGACACGCCGGGCGTCGCCGCGAGCAGCTTCGCGACGACGAGCCCCGGCGCGAGGCCGGCATCCCGCGCCGCCCGGTCGATCCGCAGGCAGGGGAGGGCGACGCCGACGATCGCGACCTCCGGCTCCCGCGGTTCGGGAAGGCGCGGCCCGGGCGCCACGAGGTCGACGACGAGGCGCAGGATGCAGGCCGGGACGTGGTCCACCGCGACGATCCCGTGGCCGCGGACCTCGATCAGGCCGGCGATGGCCGGGTGCGGGCGCGCCACCACGTGCCCGTGACGGGCTTCGACGCGGACCCGGTCGTCGCCGACCAGCGCCGCGAAGCCGCCCTGATGGGTGCACCGCTCGATCAGCGCCAGGGCGAGGCTCGACTTGCCGGCCCGCGATTCGCCCCGGATCAGCACGCCCGCCTCGCCGACGACGACGCAGGTGGCGTGGACGGTTTCGCGTAGGTCGGCGGCCGGAGCAGCTGGGAAGCCCGGCCGGCCTCGTCGGCTTGTCGGGTCAGGCATCGTCGAACGCCGTCATGGCAAGGTCGTGACCGGCGCGCCGCGTTTCGCGCGATCCGTCCGGTTCGGGCGCGCCGACAGGCGTGAACCTGGTCGCTCCGAGGGGGGAGGGGCGTGCCCTCTCAGGACATGTCACGCCCCTCATCCTGTCCTTCTCCCCCTGGGAGAAGGGACCCGCGCTTTTGCCGGAGCATTTGGTAGAGAGGCGGAGCGGTCGCCCTCGGTCGGACCGTTGCCGCGCCACCCCCGTCACGCCGCCGACATCTGCCGCGGGGCCGCCGGGATGCGCACGATGAAGCGGGCGCCGCGGACCGTCGGCTCGCCGTCCTCGTCGGCCGGGCCGGGGCGGTTCTCGGCGCGGATCGAGCCGCGATGCGCCTGGACGATCTGGCGGGAGATCGAGAGGCCGAGGCCCGAGTTCTGGCCGAAGCCCTGCTCGGGGCGGTCGGTGTAGAAGCGCTCGAAGATCCGCTCCAGGGCGTGCTCGGGGATGCCCGGCCCCTCGTCCTCGCAGATCAGCTCGATGTCGCCGCGCACCCGCCGCAGGGCGACGCGGACCTTCGCCTCCGTCGGCGAGAACGAGCGGGCGTTGTCGAGGAGGTTGTTGACCACCTGGCCCAGGCGGCTGTCGTGCCCGATAATCGCGAACGGCGCGTCCTGGTCGCCGGCGGGCGCGTCGACGTCGAGCTGGATCACGCAGTCCTTCGGGCGCTTGCGCTCGTTGGCCACCGAGACGACCGTGGACAGGAGCTTGCGCAGGTCGACCCGTCGCGCCTCGGCGCGGGCGAGCTCGGCATCGAGCCGCGAGGCGTCGGCGATGTCGCTGATCAGGCGGTCGAGGCGCTTCACGTCGTGCTGGATGATCGCCATCAGGCGGCTGCGCGAATCGTCGTTGCGGGCGAGCGGCAGGGTTTCGACCGCGCTGCGGAGCGAAGTCAGCGGGTTCTTCAGCTCGTGGCTGACGTCGGCGGCGAAGCTCTCGATCGCGTCGATGCGCCGGTAGAGCGCCTGGGTCATGTCCCGCAGGGCGCCGGAGAGGTGGCCGATCTCGTCGGTGCGGCTGGTGAAGTCGGGGATCTCCTCGCGGGTCTTGATCCCCATCCGCACCTTCTCGGCGGCCTCCGCCAGGCGCCGCACCGGCCCGGCGATGGCGCCGGCCAGCAGGATCGAGAGCACCACCATCACCATCGCGGCGACGAGGAAGACCTGGAACAGGCCGAAGCGCTCCGAGGCGATGACCCGGTCGATCGCGTCCCCTTGCGTCGAGAGCAGCAGCGCGCCGCGCACCGCCCCCGAGCGCTGGATCGGCACGGCGACCGAGACCGTGGTCTCGCCGAGCTCGTTGCGGCGCACGAGGCTGCCGCGGGCACCGTTCAGCGCGGTCTGGACCTCGCGCAGCGAATGGCCGTTCGTCGGCCCGACCTCCTCCTGCGGCTTCACCCGCTCGCCGAACAGGCCGAAGCTCCAGGCCTGCGCGACCTCGAAGGCCCGCTCGAGCAGGGAGCGCTTGCGGACCTGCGCGGTGCCGGCCCCGCCCTCGGGCCGGTTGAACAGCGAGCGCGTGTCGAACAGCAGGCCGCCCTCGCTGTCGAACACCCGCGCGCGGTTGCCGGTCGGGGTGACGAGCCGGCGCAGCAGCGGCGCCACCTGCTCCGGGTTGAGCGAGAAGGCCAGCGGCGAGGATTCCTCCTCGGTGCCGTTGCCCTCGCCGGCCTGCTGCTGGAGCAGCTTGTCGGGGTCGATGCGGATCGTCCCGGTGTCGACCGAGGCGGACGAGGCGATGGCGCCGGCGATGATGTCGCCCTGGATCGCCAGGCTCTGGACGCGGGCCTGGATCAGCCCCTGCCGGAACTGGTTGAGGTACAGGAACCCGACGAGCAGCGCGATCAGCCCGACGAGGTTGAGCACCACGATGCGGCGGGTCAGGCTCGACGAGGCCCGCTGTCCGATCGCATCCCAGGAGGCCCGCGGCCATGCGAGCGGGCCGCGGCGCGGCTCTTCATCGGTCTGCGACGTCACGACGGTCCGGTCTTCGACGGGGAATCGAGGGAAGCGAGGCGGGCGAAACGCGATCCCGAGGCGTCTCACGCATCGGGATCGGCCCCCCGCGACGGCGGGGCGGCGGTCGTCCGCCGGACCTCATGGGTGAGAACCCATGAGGCAGTGTGGAAGGCCTTCAGCCTTCCTTGAAGCGGTAGCCGACGCCGTAGAGCGTCTCGATCATGTCGAAGCTGGTGTCGGTCACCTTGAACTTCTTGCGCAGCCGCTTGATGTGGCTGTCGATCGTGCGGTCGTCGACGTAGACCTGGTCGTCGTAGGCCGCGTCCATCAGCGCGTTGCGGCTCTTCACGACGCCCGGGCGGTGGGCGAGCGCCTGGAGGATCAGGAACTCGGTGACCGTCAGGGTCACCGGCTCGCCCTTCCAGGTGCAGGTGTGGCGCTCCGGGTCCATCATCAGCGAGCCGCGCTCCAGCGAGCGGGCGGCGGCGTCGGCCTCGCGGGCGGCGGCGCCCGGCCCGTCCTTCGGGGCGAAGCGGCGCAGCACCGCCTTCACCCGCTCGACCAGCAGGCGCTGCGAGAACGGCTTATGGATGAAGTCGTCGGCGCCCATCTTGAGGCCGAACAATTCGTCGATCTCCTCGTCCTTCGAGGTGAGGAAGATCACCGGAAGGTCCGATTTCTGCCGCAGGCGCCTGAGAAGCTCCATCCCGTCCATGCGCGGCATCTTGATGTCGAAGATCGCGAGGTCGGGGGGCGAGTGCTTGAGCCCGTCGAGCGCCGAGGCGCCGTCGGTGTAGGTCTGGATCCGGTATCCTTCGGTCTCCAGCGCGATCGACACCGAGGTGAGGATGTTTCGGTCGTCGTCGACGAGGGCGATGGTCGGCATGCGCGTTCCTTGACTGACGGGGCGGTCGCGGGCGCGTGGCGGTGGCCCGCGTCGCCGCCTCCGGCCCCGGACGGGGCAGGCAAAAACGCGAACGCGACGACGAGTCGTATGACCGTGTCCGTTTCGCGCGGACGGTCTGTCGCTTTAAGCCGAAGTTTCGAAAAAAGCGAGCGGCCATGGTAGCTTGGCCGTATCCGGGCGATGCGCCGCGTCTCGCCCGTCTCGTCGGCGGTCGCGATTTCGCCCTATGATGCGGTCGGCGCGGCGTTTTTCGTTTCCGCCGCTTCCGGGGAGCGAGGGGCGCGATGGCTGAGACATCCGACGGCGTGGGCGGGACCGAATCGGGGGGGGCGCGTGGTCCGGCGCGGCCGCTTCCGGCGGCGCAGGCCCCGTTCGACGCGATCGGCCTGTCGCGGCGCCTGCTGCGCAGCATCCGCTCCGGCGCCCTGGCGACGCTCGATTCCGACGGCACGCCGTTCGCCTCGCTGACGACCATCGCCACCGACGTCGACGGCACGCCCCTGATGCTGCTGTCGCAGCTCTCGGCCCACACCCGCAACCTGCTCGCCGACCCGCGCTGCTCGCTGCTGTTCTCGGCCGGCGGCAAGGGCGACCCGCTCGCCCACCCGCGGCTGACCGTCGTCGGGCGGGCGGTGCGGACCGACGAGCCCCGCGTGCGGGCGCGCTTCCTCGCCCGGCACCCGAAGGCCGCGCTCTACGCCGACTTCCCGGATTTCGGATTCTTCGCGCTGGAGCCGACGGCCGGCCACCTCAACGGGGGCTTCGCCAAGGCGGCGACGTTGACGAAGGCCGAGCTGCTGCTGGATCTCGCGGGCGCCGAGGCGATCGTGGCCGGCGAGAGCGGCGCGATCGAGCACATGAACGCCGACCACGCCGACGCGCTGGCGCTCTACGCCGCCTCGGAGGGGGCGGCCGCGTGGCGCCTCACCGGGCTCGACCCGGAGGGGATGGACCTGCTCGCCGCCGACCGGACCGCGCGGGTGACCTTCCCGGAGCGAGTCGGCGACATGGGCGCGTTGCGAAAGGTCCTCGTGGTCATGGCCGCCGAGGCTCGGGCGAAGGACGAGGCGCCGCGAGCCTGAGCGGCCGGACGTCGGTCCGCGAAACCGCGGGCCGACGTGAAGCGGAGGTCTCAGGCCTCTTCGGTGGCCGGCTTCTCGGCCTCGGAATCCTCGGATTCGGTCTCGGACTCCGTCGCCTCGGAGGTCTCCGCCTCGGGCTGGGCCTCGGCGCCGACCGGCGGCCGGGTGTTGCGGCGGCGGCTCCAGCCCGGGGTCGCGCGCGGCGCGCCGCGGGTCACTTCCTCGTTGCCTTCGAGCACGCGCTTCACGCGGGCGTTGAAGTCCGACATCGAGATGCTGGGCGAACGCCCGTTGGGGGGAGTGCGAGCCATCTTGGGCCTTCCGCTTCGGAGCCCAAAGCACGGGATTGCGCGGAGGGTATGCCCTCTAGATAGGGCCGAACGCCCAAAATCCGAAGGGCCGTGGGGCCGGACAGGCCCATTCGGTCTCCGTCACCGAGGGATTCGCCCCGCGACGCCGCCCGCGCTTGGCGCTCCCCCCTGCGGCTGCTATCCCCCCGGGACGACCGACACCGCCTCCTCACATCAGACGGCGCGCGACGACGGCCCTCCGGTCGGCCGCACGCGCGCCGGAGATCCGCATCGATGACGACCACGCCGATCGACAACATCCGCAACTTCTCGATCGTCGCGCATATCGACCACGGCAAGTCGACGCTCGCCGACCGCCTGATCCAGACGACGGGCACCGTGGCGCTGCGCGACATGAGCGAGCAGATGCTCGATTCGATGGACATCGAGAAGGAGCGCGGCATCACCATCAAGGCGCAGACCGTGCGCCTGGAATACAAGGCCGAGGACGGCAAGAACTACGTCCTCAACCTGATGGACACGCCCGGCCACGTCGACTTCGCCTACGAAGTGTCCCGCTCGCTCGCCGCCTGCGAGGGCTCGCTGCTGGTGGTGGATGCGAGCCAGGGCGTCGAGGCGCAGACGCTGGCCAACGTCTACCAGGCGCTCGACGCCAACCACGAGATCGTGCCCGTCCTCAACAAGATCGACCTGCCGGCCGCCGAGCCCGAGCGCATCCGCGCCCAGATCGAGGAGGTGATCGGCATCGACGCGTCCGAGGCCGTGGCGATCTCGGCCAAAAGCGGGCTGAACATCGAGGCGGTGCTGGAAGCCATCGTCAAGCGCCTGCCGCCGCCGAAGGGCGACCGCGACGCGCCCCTGAAGGCGCTGCTGGTGGATAGCTGGTACGACGTCTACCTCGGCGTCGTCGTGCTGGTGCGCATCGTCGACGGCGTGCTCAAGAAGGGCATGAACATCCGCATGATGCGGGCCGACGCGGTGCACGGCGTCGACAAGATCGGCGTGTTCCGACCGAAGATGGCCGACATCGGCGAGCTCGGCCCCGGCGAGGTCGGCTTCTTCACGGGCTCGATCAAGGAGGTCGCCGACACCCGCGTCGGCGACACGCTGACCGAGGACAAGCGCCCGTGCAAGGAGATGCTGCCGGGCTTCAAGGACGTGCAGTCGGTGGTGTTCTGCGGGCTCTTCCCCGTGGATGCGGCCGAATTCGAGACCCTGCGCAGCGCGATGAGCAAGCTCCGGCTCAACGACGCCTCGTTCTCCTACGAGATGGAGACCTCGGCCGCCCTCGGCTTCGGCTTCCGCTGCGGCTTCCTCGGGCTGCTGCACCTCGAGATCATCCAGGAGCGGCTTGAGCGCGAGTTCAACCTCGACCTGATCTCGACGGCGCCCTCCGTGGTCTACCGCCTGCAGATGGCCGACGGCACGGTGAAGGAGCTGCACAACCCGGCCGACATGCCCGACGTGATGAAGATCACGGCGATCGAGGAGCCGTGGATCCGCGCCACCATCCTCACCCCCGACGAGCATCTCGGCGGCGTGCTGAAGCTGTGCCAGGACCGGCGCGGATCGCAGGTGGACCTCAACTACGTCGGAAAACGCGCCATGGTCGTCTACGACCTGCCGCTGAACGAGGTGGTGTTCGACTTCTACGACCGCCTCAAGTCGATCTCGAAGGGCTACGCATCGTTCGACTACCACATCTCCGACTACCGCGAGGGTGACCTCGTGAAGATGTCGATCCTCGTCAACGCCGAGCCGGTCGACGCGCTCTCGATGCTGGTCCACCGCACCCGCGCCGAGCATCGCGGCCGCGCCATGTGCGAGAAGCTGAAGGACCTGATCCCGCGCCACCTGTTCCAGATCCCGGTCCAGGCGGCGTTGGGCGGCAAGATCATCGCCCGCGAAACGATCAAGGCCCTGTCCAAGGACGTGACCGCCAAGTGCTACGGCGGCGACATCTCGCGCAAGCGCAAGCTCCTGGACAAGCAGAAGGAAGGCAAGAAGAAGATGCGCCAGTTCGGGCGCGTCGAGATTCCGCAGGAGGCGTTCATCGCCGCGCTGAAGATGGACGATTGAGCTTTTCGGCTCCCTCGGGTTGACTAGCGGGCCTGTTCGAATCGGTGGCGGCTTGGCCTTCGATCGTGATGCGGAACGACGGTGGCATGCGATGCAGCGCAGCGACGTGATCGCCAGACTCACCGAGCGGGCCGGGCATCTTCAGAATTCCGGCATTCTCGCGCTCTACCTCTTCGGCTCCGTCGCCCGGGACGAGGCCGGCCTCGATGGCGACGTCGACCTGTTCGTCGACCCGCAATACGACCGGTTCGGCTTCGTCGAATTGTTCAGGACGGAAGCCTACCTCGCGCAGGCGCTCGGGTGCCGGGTCGACTTGACGACGCGGGAAGGCCTACACCCTCAATTGCGGGCAGAGATCGAGCGCGAGGCCATCCAGGTCCTGTGATGAAGCGGTCGGCGATTGCACGCCTCACGGATATCCTGACGATGAGCGACGCGGCTGCGGACATCGTCGCGGGACGAACGTTCGCCGATTATCGCATGGACCTGGTGATGCGCCTCGCCGTCGAACGACGTGTCGAGATCGTATCGGAAGCGAGCCGACACGTGCCGCCGGATGCGAAGACACGCTTTCCGGCCGTACCATGGTCCGAGATCGCCGCCGTCGGCAACAAGCTCCGGCACGAGTAAATTCGCATCGACGACCTCATCCTATGGAAGATCGCGACGGTGTCGCTGCCCGAGCTTCGCCCGATCATCGCGGCGATCCCGAGCGAGGCGTCGGCCGGCTGAGTGGCGCTGCGCTCGACGCCTGCCATCGGCTCAATGCCGTAGCGAGAGCGACATCCCTCACCGGCCCCGATCCGCGAGCCGGAACCGCGCCGCACCGCAAAAAGTTCGCCCTCCAAATCCACGGAGCCGAACGTATGCGGATCACCACCGTCGCCGACCACGTCGTCGAGACCCTGCAGGAGGCCGGCGTCCGGCGCATCTACGGGGTCGTCGGCGACAGCCTGAACGCGATCACCGAGGCGATCCGGGCGCGCGGCGTGATCGAGTGGATCCACGTCCGCCACGAGGAATCCGGCGCGTTCGCGGCCGGCGCCGAGAGCCAGGTCACCGGGCAGCTCGCGGTCTGCGCCGGCTCGTGCGGCCCCGGCCACGTCCACCTGATCAACGGCCTCTACGATTGCCATCGCTCGCGCACGCCGGTCCTGGCTTTGGTGGCGCACATCCCGTCGGCCGAGATCGGCTCGGGCTACTTCCAGGAGACGCACCCGACCGAGCTGTTCCGCGGCTGCAGCCACTATTGCGAGCAGGTCTCCGATCCCGCCCAGCTCCCCTACGTGCTGGAGAACGCCATGCGCGCCGCGATCGGGCAGCGCGGCGTCGCGGTGGTCGTCATCCCCGGCGACGTCGCGCTGAAGGACGCGCCGGCCCGCGCCGTGGCGACGAAGGCCGGCCTCGTGCCGCCGAAGCCCGTGGTGCAGCCGGCCGAGGCCGATCTGACGGCGCTGGCCGAGCTTCTGAACGGCTCCCGCAAGATCACGCTGCTCTGCGGTCGCGGCTGCGCCGGGGCGCATGCCGAGCTGCTGCAGCTCGCCGAGGCCCTGAAGAGCCCGATCGTCCACGCACTCGGCGGCAAGGAGTTCGTCGAATACGACAACCCCTACGACGTCGGCATGACCGGGCTGATCGGGTTCTCGTCCGGCTACGCGGCGATGGTCGGCTGCGAGACGCTGCTGATGCTCGGCACCGGCTTTCCCTACAAGCAGTTCTACCCGAAGGACGCGAAGGTGGCGCAGGTCGATCTGCGCCCGGAAGAGCTCGGGCGCCGCTGCCGGCTCGACCTCGGCCTCGTCGGCGACGTCGGCGCCACGATCCGCGCGCTGCGGCCGTTGCTCGCGGTGAAGGCCGACCGCGCCTGGCTCGACGGCAGCCTCAAGCACTACGCCAAGGCGCGCGAAGGGCTCGACGAGTTGGCGACGGGCAAGCCCGGCCGCAAGCCGATCCACCCGCAATACCTCACCAAGCTCCTGAGCGACGCGGCCTCCGACGACGCGGTGTTCACCGCCGACGTCGGCACGCCGACGATCTGGGCGGCGCGCTACCTCAAGATGAACGGGAAGCGCCGGCTGCTCGGATCCTGGGTCCACGGCTCGATGGCCAACGCCATGGTCCAGGGCATCGGCATCCAGGCCGCCTCGCCCCGGCGCGAGGTGATCGCGCTGTGCGGCGACGGCGGCTTCAGCATGCTGATGGGCGACTTCCTGACGCTGCGCCAGCACCGGCTGCCCGTGAAGGTGGTGGTGTTCAACAACGGCTCGCTCGGCTTCGTCGAGATGGAGATGAAGGCCGCAGGCTACCTCGAGACCGGCGTCGCGCTCGACAACCCGGACTTCGCCGCGATGTCGCGGGCGGCCGGCATCTTCGCGATTCGGGTCGAGGATCCTGGTGAACTCGAAGGCGCGATCCGCGAGTTCCTGGCCTTCGACGGGCCGTCGCTGCTCGACGTGGCGGTGGCCCGCAACGAGCTCTCGATCCCGCCCAAGATCGACGGCCAGCAGGTGAAGGGCTTCAGCCTCTACATGCTGCGTGCGGTGATGAGCGGACGCGGTGACGCGGTCCTCGACCTCGCCAAGACCAACCTCATTCGATAGACCGGATTGAAATCGTTCCAAGGCGGCGCTTCGCGGCTTCGAAGGAACATCAGGGAGGGCGCATGGCCCGGCAACGGAACATCTGGCGCCTCGCGCGCCGCCCGGTCGGGGCCGTCGCCGAGGGCGACCTCGCCTACGGCGCCGAGGCTCTGCCCGAGCTGCAGCAAGGCCAGTTCCTGCTGCAGGTGCTGTACCTGTCGCTCGATCCGACCAACCGCATCTGGATGAGCGACGCCGAGCAGTACATGCCGCCGGTCGCGATCGGCGAGCCGATGCGCGGCCTCGTGGCCGGGCGCGTGATCGAGAGCCGGAAGGACGGCGTCGAGCCCGGCGCGCTCTATTCCGGCATGGGCGTCTGGGCCGACCACATGGTCACCGACGGGCAGGGCCTGCAGCCCCTGGCCCTGCCGCCGGGCGTGCCGCTCTCCCTCGCCTTCGGCGTGTTCGGCCTCGTCGGCCCGACGGCGTATTTCGGCCTGCTCGACATCGGCCGCCCGAAGGCCGGCGAGACCCTGGTGGTCTCGGCCGCCGCCGGCGGCGTCGGCCAGGTCGTCGGTCAGATCGGCAAGATCAAGGGCTGCCGGGTGATCGGCATCGCCGGCGGACCGGACAAGTGCCGGTTCGTCGTCGACGAGCTCGGGTTCGACGCGGCGATCGACTATCGCAGCGAGGATGTCGGCGCCCGCCTCGACGCCCTGGCGCCCGACGGCGTCGACATCAACTTCGAGCAGGTCGGCGGCCCGATCTCGGACGCGGTGTTCGCGCGGATGCGGCTGTTCGGGCGGATGCCGCTGTGCGGCCTGATCGCCTCCTACAACGACACGTCCAAAGACTCTTCGGAGCGCCCGGGTCCGGCCGTCGCGGCGGCGTGGCGCCAGATGCTGATGCGGCGGCTCACCGTGCAGGGCTTCATCGTCACCGACTACGCCGCGCGCTGGGGCGAGGCGGTGCAGGCGCTGGGCGGCTGGATGGCGGAAGGCCGGATCAAGACCCGGCAGGACGTGCGGCCCGACCTCGCGCGGGCGGTGGAACACCTCGACAGCCTCTACACCGGCGGCAACTTCGGCAAGCTGCTGGTCCAGGTGGGCGCCTCGGAAGACGGCGCCTGACGGCGTGGGCGAACGGCCCGGCGGAACGGCTCAGGGAAACGGGATAGGACCATGCGGATCGGACTGTTCGTCCCCTGTTACGTCGACGCCTTCGAGCCGGAGGTCGGCATCGCCACCCTCGAGTTGCTCGAGCGCCTCGGCCTCGAGGTGGAATACCCGTTCGACCAGACCTGCTGCGGCCAGCCGATGACCAACACCGGCTGCCACGCGGAAGCCGCCGCCACCGAAGCCCTGTTCGTCAAGAATTTCGCCAAGTTCGACTACGTCGTCGCGCCCTCGGGCAGCTGCGTCCACCAGGTGCGCGAGCATCTGACGGCGATTCCCCAGACCGAAGAAGTCGTCGGCGTTCGCCGAAAGACCTTCGAGCTGGTCGAGTTCCTGCACGACGTGCTGAAGATCGAGGAATTCCCCTGGGCGTCGTTCCCGCACAAGGTCGCCTACCATGCCAACTGCAACGCGCTGCGCGGAATCCACCACGCCCGGCCGTCCGAGATCAACCTGCCATACTATTCGAAGCCCCTCGACCTGCTGGCCAAGGTGAAGGGCATCGAGGTCGTCAAGCTGACGCGGCCCGACGAGTGCTGTGGCTTCGGCGGCACCTTCTCGGTGTTCGAGCCCGCCGTCTCGGCCAAGATGGGCTACGACAAGGTGACCGACCAGGCGCGCGCCGGGGCCGCGTACGTCGTCTCGGCCGATTCCTCGTGCCTGATGCACCAGAAGGGCTGCGCCGAGCGCCTCGGCGTGCCGCTGAAGTACATCCACATCGCGCAGGTCCTGAACGGAGCCGCCGCATGAGCATCGAAGACCTTACGCCCCGCGAGACGGATGGCACGCCCCGCGAGAGCGCCGGCATGATCCACCCGGAGGTGCGCGCGCCCGGCGACGAGAGCGAGCGCCACCAGGATGGCGGCCGCCTCCAGCACGCGGAGGCCGCCTCGAAGCCGATCGCAGCGCCGAAGACGCGCGAACAACAGCCACGCGGGGCCAAGATCCGCGGCAACCGGCCGATCGACCAGGGCGAGGCCGCCGAGCGCTTCCTCGCCGCGCCGCTGCATCAGGCGGCGCACGACGAGCGCCTGTGGGACCTGCGCAAGAAGCGCGACGTGTCGGCCCACGGCATCCCCGAATGGGAGGAGCTTCGCGAGATCGCCTCGAACATCAAGGCGCACACGCTGAGCCGGCTCGACACCTACCTCGAGCAGTTCGAGGCGGCGGCCAAGGCCAACGGCGTCCACGTGCACTGGGCCTCGGACGGCGCGGACCACAACCGCATCGTGCTCGAGATCCTGCGCAGCCACGGCGCGAAGACCCTGGTGAAGTCGAAGTCGATGCTCACCGAGGAGTGCGGCTTCCGCCACCACATGGCGGCGAGCGGGATCGAGATCATCGAGACCGACCTCGGCGAGCGCATCCAGCAGCTCGACAACGAGGAGCCGAGCCACATCGTGGCGCCGGCCGTGCACAAGACGCGGATGGACGTCGCCGAGGTTTTTGCGCGCACGCTCGGCACCGACCCCGAGAACGACGACGCGCACTACCTGGCCGAAAGCCAGCGCGAGACCACGCGGCCCTACATCCTCAACGCGGATGCGGGGATGACCGGGTGCAACTTCGCCATCGCCGAGACCGGCACGGTGGTCACCTGCACCAACGAGGGCAACGCCGACCTGTCGGGCAACGTGCCGCCGCTGCAGATCCACTCGATCGGCATCGAGAAGGTCATCCCGCGGATCGAAGACCTCGGCGTGTTCATCCGCCTGCTGTCGCGCTCGGCGCTGGGCTCGCCGATCACCCAGTACACCTCGCACTTCCGTGGTCCGCGGCCCGGCACCGAGATGCATTACGTGCTGGTCGACAACGGCCGCTCCGAACGCCTCGGGATGGAGGAGTTCTGGACCTCGCTGAAATGCATCCGCTGCGGCGCCTGCATGAACACCTGCCCGGTCTACCGGCGCTCGGGCGGGCTCTCCTACGGGGCGACCTATGCCGGGCCGATCGGGCTGATCATCGACCCGACCTTCAACAAGCGGAAATACTCGACGCTGCCATTCTCCTCGACCATGAACGGCTCCTGCACCAACGTCTGCCCGGTGAAGATCAACATCCACGAGCAGATCTTCGCCTGGCGCAAGGTTCTGGCCGAGGAGCACCAGATCCCGCTCTTGAAGCAGGGCATGATGAAGGCCGCCGGCGCCGTGCTGAGCCGCCCGGCCGCCTACCGCGCGGCGATCGGCACGGCGGATTCGGCTTTGCGCGCCCTGCCGCGCTTCGCCGTCTACAACCCGCTCAACACCTGGGGGAAGAAGCGCGAGATGCCCGAGGCCCCCAAGCAGAGTTTTCACGCCTGGTACAAGCAGAACCGCATGGCGGGTGCATCCAAGAAGGACGTCGCCTCGAAGAAGGACGTGTCGTGAGCGCCGGCACCCGCGAGGCGACGCTGGCCGCGATCCGCCGCAACCGGCCGGCCGGCGACTATCCGCTGCCGCAAATCCCGGACTTCGCGCCGCTGGTCGACGACGACCGCATCCTGGCCTTCACCGAGGCGCTGAAGCGCATGGGCGGCCGGGTGGTCGAGGCCGGCCCCGCCGGCGATCCGCTCGGCCACGTGCGCGACCGCCTGGATGCGGCCAAGGTCGTCGCTTCCGCCGTGCCGGAACACGCGGGCACCCTCGACCTCGCCGCCGTCACCCGGCCGCAGGCGGTGGACGACGTCGACGTGGCGATCGTGCGCGCCCGCTTCGGGGTGGCCGAGACCGGATCGGTGCTGTTCACCGAGGCCGAGCTCGTGGTGAACGCGGTGGCCTACCTCGCCCAGCACCTCGTGGTCCTGCTCGACCCCGCCGACGTCGTCGTGAACATCCAGGCCGCCTACAAGCGCCCGGACTTCGCCGGCGCGGCCTACGCCGTGCTGCATACCGGGCCGTCGGCGACCGCCGACATTGAAGGCGTGCTCATCCACGGGGCGCAAGGCGTGCGCTCGCTGACGGTGGTGCTCCTGCCGCGCCGGGTGTGATCGAACGTTGCACCCTGGTCCGACGACTGCGATCGACCGCGTCGCGGTGGCTCGACAGGCCTCGGATGCAGTCTACCCACGCGACACGGAAGACTGAACCCGCCGGCCAGAGCATTTTCAAGCGAGCTGGATGCCGGCTTGCGTGAAGGAAATGCGACCACACAGTAGGTTAGAGCATTTTCCGTGATCCGGAGATCACGGAAAATGCTCTAGCAGGCTGCTGCAGAAGTCTGGCGTGGCGCTCGATTTGGATCGTCAGGGCTGTTTTTCGAGATCAGCCCACCTCGACGCGGCTCGATCCGCCAGCTTCGATGGTACTCCAGGTCGCGGGCTGCGTCTCGGC